>NZ_JAELTK010000159.1:0-4709 GCF_016428765.1 Delftia sp. ASV31 | reverse complement strand
GTGCCGCCGCGGTTGACCACCACGTCGTTCATGGCCAGGGCCTCGAACACGCACTGGCCGTCGCGGATCACGCGGGCGCACATCAGGGGACGCAGGTCCTCCTCGTATTCGCCCTGCAGCATGGGCGTGAGCGTGGCCTCGAAGTCCTCCAGCGCGATGTCGGTGACAAAGCCCAGGCGGCCCTGGTTCACCCCGATCAGGGGCGTTCCGTATTGCGCCAGGTGCCGGCTCACGCCGAGCATGGTGCCGTCGCCGCCGACGACCAGGCCCAGGTCGCAATGCCTGCCCAGGCCATCGACATCGAGGGTGGGGTAGTCTGTGAGCCCTGCGTGCAGGGCCGATTGGGTATCAAGCACGACTTCGCAGCCCTGGCGCCTGAGGAAGTCCGCAATGCGCTCAAGCGCGTTGCTGGCATTCTCGGACGGGGCGCTTGCGCTGGGAGCGTGGTACTTCCCGATCAAGGCAACGTGGCGAAACGTGGACGTCATTTCTGGAAATTACATCATTAAAATCATCACATGCTCGACGAACGTGCCAAGTTGTTGCTCAAAGCGCTGATCGAGCGTTATATCGCTGACGGCCAGCCTGTGGGCTCGCGAACCCTGTCGCGTGCGTCGGGGCTTGAATTGTCGCCTGCCACGATACGCAATGTGATGGCTGACCTCGAAGACCTGGGGTTGATCATCAGCCCGCACACCTCGGCGGGCCGCATTCCGACCGCCCGGGGCTACCGGCTGTTCGTGGACACCATGCTCACTGCAGACCGTGCCGATATCGTGACGCCCGAGCTCGTGCCCGAGCAGCCGCAGAAAGTCATCGCCAACGCCGCCAACCTGCTGTCCAGCCTTTCCCAGTTCGTGGGGGTGGTGTTGGTGCCGCGCCGCACCTCGGTGTTCAAGCACATCGAATTCGTGCGGCTGTCGGAGCGGCGCTTTCTGGTCATCATCGTATCGCCCGACGGTGACGTGCAAAACCGCGTCATCTTCACCGACGTGGACTACTCGTCCTCGCAGCTGATCGAAGCCTCCAACTTCCTCAACAGCCACTACGCGGGCCTGGCGATGGAAGAGGTGCGAGAGCGCCTCAAGGGCGAGGTGGAGCTGCTGCGCGGCGAGGTGGCCACGCTCATGCAGGCGGCCGTCAACATCGGCACGGAAGCCATGACCAGCGCCCAGGAGGACGTGGTCATCGCGGGCGAGCGCAACCTGCTGTCGGTCAGCGATTTCTCCAGCGACATGGGCAATCTGCGCCGCGCCTTCGACCTGTTCGAGCAAAAGACCCAGATCCTCAGGCTGCTGGATTTTTCCAGCCAGGCGGAAGGCGTGCGCATCTACATCGGCGGTGAAAGCCAGGTCGTGCCTTTCGAGGAGCTGTCCGTGGTCAGCGCGCCCTACGAGCTCGACGGCAAGGTGGTGGGCACGCTGGGCGTGATCGGGCCCACCCGCATGCACTACGACCGCATGATCCAGATCGTGGACATCACCTCCAAGCTCGTCAGCAATGCGCTGAGTCACAAGCGCTGAGTCCTGCGGGTTAGGCTCTACAATAGTTGTTTGCCATGGCCTGCATCCGTGCTGCCTTGGTGAATCAGGGGCCTTAGCTCATGCTTGGTTAGAGCAGCGGACTCATAATCCGTTGGTGCCCAGTTCGACTCTGGGAGGCCCTACCATCCATTGGTATGAAAAGTCTGCCGCCTTTCCGGGCGGCAGGCTTTTTTGCTGGGCGCACGGCTGCCGCATGGCGGGCCATCGCCCGGTTGCCAGGGAATGCGGTCGCCGGTTTTTTGCAGAAATATGGCGCTTTTGTCCGGGAGCCCCAAAACCCGCTGCTACAATGCGAAGCGTTGCGGCTGTAGCTCAGCTGGATAGAGTACTTGGCTACGAACCAAGGGGTCGTGGGTTCGATTCCTGCCAGCCGCACCAAAAAACGCAAAGCCCTGAAGTTGAAAGACTTCAGGGCTTTTTCGTTTTCCGCATCTGCATCCCTGAAATGCCAGTCAGGCCTGTTGCGCTTTCGGCAGCACGATGCTGAAGGCGCTGCCCTGGCCGGGCGTGCTTTCTATCTCAAGCTGCCCGCCATGGCGGGCGGCCACGGTGCGCACGAAGGCCAGGCCCAGGCCCACGCCGTCGAGGTGCTGGTGATGGTCCAGGCGCTCGAACGGCTGGCTCAGCCGGGCGACTGCCTGCCCATCCATGCCGGGCCCGTGGTCCCGGATGGTGATGCGGCAATGGCCTGCGTCCTGCTGCAGCAGGCATTGCACCGTGGCGGGGTTTGCCTGATCTGCGCGCGCTCCGTATTTGATGGCGTTGCCGATCAGGTTGACGGCCGCGCGGTGGAGCATGCCCGCGTCGCCCAGTACGGGGCATTCCTGTTCGGGCAGGTGGAACTCCAGCTGCACGTGGGCCGCAGAGGCCTGGGCCCAGCAGCTTTCCACGGCCTGGTCCAGCACCAGGCCCAGGTCCAGCCGTTCCCGGCGCAGCGCCTGCTGCTGGGCGCGTGCCAGGTGCACGAAATCGTCGGCCAGCTGCAGGGAGGCCTGGGCATAGCCTTCGATGCGCGGCAGCAGGAGGCCGAGGTCGGGCGCCTGTACGGCGCCGCGCTGCATCTCCAGCAAGGTGATGATGGATGCCACGGGCGCCCGGATGTCGTGCGAGATGAACTGCATTGCCAGATCGCGCTGGGCCTGGGCGCTGCGCAGATCGCTGATATCGACCAGGGTGATCAGCCAGCCCGTGGTCGGCGGTGCCTCGAAGGTCTGGGTCAGCAGCATCAGGCTGCGTCCCATGGGGTCGCGCCCCTCGCTGCTGGGCGGCAGGCCGTGGGCGGCAAGTGCCTCGGGCGTGAGCAAGGGCTGGCCGGCGGATGCGCCGGCTGCCGTGTCCAGTGCCCGCAGGCCATCGAGCAGCCGGGGCAGGGCATCGCCGGCCCTGAGGTCATGCCCCAGGCTGCGCGCATAGGCGTGGGCTGCGGCATTGGCCAGCAGCACATGGCCCTGCCGGTCGCAGACAAAGGTCGGCGAGGGCAGCTGGCGCAGGCTTTCGCTGACGAAATGGTGCAGGGCGCGCAGTTGGCGCGAAGCCTGCTCCACGGCCGCGATGCGCTGGTCCAGCAGGTCGCCGCCCAGGCGCAGCGCGGTGGGCAGGCCCTGCCCCTGCAGGTCGCGCAGCTCCAGCGCCAGAAAGCGCGCGGCGGCGCGAAGGCGCAGCCAGCTCCATAGCGGATAGGCCAGGGCCAGGCCCAGCAGGCCGGCTGCAGGCGCCGTCTGCACCTGCCACAGGCGCGGTGCAAGCCCGGCCAGAGAGAGGCAGGCCAGGGCCAGCAGCGCGCAGGCCAGCATGCCGCCCGACGGGCCCAGCCAGGCCAGGGCCAGCAGGGCCAGCAGCACGGCTGCCGCATTGAGCGCACGGTTGAGCGTGGCCGACGCGGGATGCACATGCGAGCCCTGCAGGCTGCCGTTGAGCACATGGGCCAGCATCTCCACGCTGGAGATGGGCCGCGCGCTGGTGCCCAGCGGTGCGGTGAAGCGGCTGCCCAGGCCGGTGGCCGTCGTGCCGATGAGCACGTATTTGCCGCGGAATGCCGCTGCAGGAATGCGGCCGCGCAGCACGTCGATGTAGGAATAGGTGGTGAAGGGCGAGCGGTCCCTGGCGCCTTGCTCCGGCCTGGCCTGTGCAAAGGCAATGATCTCCTGCTGGCGGCGTTGCCAGGAGGGTGCGTCTGGGTCCATGGGCGGCACGGGCTCCGGGCGGGCGCATGCGCGGCCGTTCTCGCCCACGCAGTGCAGGGCCAGCGCCATGTGCCACCAGGGCTGCTGCGCACTGCCTTCTATGGCATGGAAGCCGCGCACCGCGCCATCGGCGTCCACGGGCAGCTGGGTATGGCCCAGCGCCGCTGCGGCCTGTGCGAAGGCCGGCAGCGGACCACTGCCTGGCGCCACGGGCAAGACGGTGCGGCCGCTGCGCTGCAGAACGCGCGCCAGCAGCAGGTCGTCGCCGGGGTAGTCCAGGTCTTCCTCGCTGAGCATCACGTCCAGGCCTATGGCGCGCGGCGGTGCCTGGCTGATGCGCTCCAGCAGGCCGGCGTGCAGGGCGCGGCGCCAGGGCCAGCGGCCAATGGCGTCGATGCTGGCATCGTCGATGGCGACGATGACGATGTCCTGCGATGCCTTGGGGCGGTGCAGCCAGCTGGCCGTGTCCTGGACGAAGCCGTTGATGCGGTCGAGCTGCCCGTCGCCGCTGAGCCAGAACGTCAGGGACAGCAGGCCCGCCGCCAGCAGCAGCCAGTCCCGCCGCAGTCCACGGCCACGCGCAGGCGCTGGCTGCGCCGGCGTGGCGGGGCTGTCAGGCGGGGGCGGCTGGGTGGACAAGCGCGGTCAGGGAATGAACGGGCACGGCTACTGGCGCTGCAGGCGCTCTCCGTTGCCCGAATGCATCATCTCGCCGCTGGCGTCGACGATCCAGCTGCCGGTGCGGAACTGGCGCGCGGCCGAGAAATCGCTGCGCAGGCCGTTGGCATCCTCGATCTGCAGGCGCAGGTAGTAGCTGCCTGCGGGCAGCTCCTCGGTGCTCCATTGCGGCTGGTCGGTCCAGAGGTCCACCAGCGGCGCGGTGAACTCCTGGTCGCGCGCCACCATCACGTGGTAGCGCTGGCCGGGCTCGCCGCTCCAGCGGATCTGGCGGCTGCCTTCGGCCGGGCCGTCGCCCATCTGC
>NZ_JAELTK010000158.1:0-5290 GCF_016428765.1 Delftia sp. ASV31 | reverse complement strand
CCCCCCCCCCCCCCCCCCCCCCCCCCCCCCCCCCCCCCCCCCCCCCCCCCCCTTTTAGATGTGTATAAGAGACAGCACTTCGCGCTGCGCGCTACGTTCAGACAATCACGGCGAGTCAGTTGACGAAGCAGTCCTGTCCTTCGGCAGGACTGCAACCCCGCAACCGCCACGACGCAGGCGCGGGCATATGGGGACGAGGGGCCGGGGTGCGGGGGCGACAGGGCGCTACGCCCCGTTGCTTTGTCTATTCGGTGCTCTCAATCCAGGCTGATATTCGCCTTCTGGATCAGCAGCTTGTACTGGTCCGCCTTGGTCTTGGCGAATTTCTCCATTTCCGGCACTTCCCAGGTGATGGGCTGGAAGGCGAAGGTGGCGAATTTCTCGCGCACCTGCGGGTCCTGCAGCACGGCGACCACGTCGGCATGGATCCTGTCGCGCAGGGCGGCGTCCACGCCCTTGGGCGCCAGCAGGGAGACGAAGGAGTTCACGATCAGGTCGGCGGGGCCGCCCGATTCGGCCACGGTGGGCACGTCGGGCATCTGGGCGATGCGCTGGGGCGCGGCCACGGCCAGGTAGCGGATCTTGCCGGATTTGTAGATGCCCTGGCTGGAGGGAATGCTGGCAAAGCTCCAGGCCGGATCGCCATTGGCCACCGAGGTGTAGAGCTGGCTGACCTCGCGGTAGGGCACATGGGTCATCTTGCTGCCGGTCAGGAAGTCCAGCCATTCGCCGCCCAGGTGGCCGGGGCTGCCCACGCCCCAGGAGCCGTAGCTGACCTTGCCGGGCTCCGACTTGGCCGCCTTGATCAGGTCGCCCATGCTCTTCCAGGGCGAGTTCGTGGGCACGGCCACGAAGAAGGGCGTGAGGAACAGCGGCGCCACCGGGTCGAAGTGCTGCAGCGGATGGAAGTTGCGCTGCTTGTAGAGGTAGGGCAGGGCGGAGACATGTTCGCTGTCGAGCTGCAGCAGCGTGTAGCCGTCGGGCTTGGCGCGGCGTGCGGCTTCGATGGCGACAAAGCCGCCGCCGCCTGGGCGGTTGTCCACGGTCACGCCCTGCTTCCAGCGCGCGGCCAGTTTTTCGCCCACGATGCGCAGCACGGCGTCAGGGCCGCTGCCCACGGCAAAGGCCGTGATCACGGTGACGGGGCGCGTGGGAAAGCTGGCGGCGCTGCTGGAGCCTGCCTGTGCCCAGGCGCAATGCAGCGGGGCGATGGAAGCCAGCAGCAGGGCTGCGCCTGCAAGGGCCTTGCGGCGGGAGGGGGCGGCGCCGAGGCGGTTGGATGGGGATGCTTTCACAGTCTGTCTCCTGTTGGATCTGCTTTTTTCACTGCTTGCAATGCCCCGGTCCTTCTGGCGAGGACTCGGGGCGGGGTAGGGCTGCCGGCAAAGGCGCGGCGAGGTTCAGGCGAGGTTCAGCCGGCGTCAGGCTGGGCCAGGGGCGCAGCCTGTGCAAAGGCGGGCAGGGCCGCGCAGGCCCTGTCCACAGCGCTGATCAGCGGCCAGCGGTCCAGGTCCACGCCAAAGCGGCGTGCACTTTCGATCTGGGGCACCAGGTAGACATCGGCCAGCGTGGGTGCGTGGCCGAAGCAGAAGTTGCCGCGCCGCGTGTCGCGTGCCAGCAGGGCCTCGATGGCGTCGAAGCCGTCGGCAATCCAGGTGGCACACCAGGCGTTGATGGCGGCCTCATCCGCACCGAACTGGCGGCGCAGGGTCTGCAGGATGCGGCGGTTGTTGACGGGATGCACGTCGCAGCCCACGATGGCGGCCAGCGCGCGCACCTGGGCGCGGTCCTCGGGGTCGGCGGGCAGCAGCGGCGGCTCGGGGTGGCGCTCCTCCAGCCATTCGATGATGGCCGGCGACTGGATCAGCGTGCGGCCATCGTCCAGCGTCAGCGCCGGCACCAGGCCCTGCGGGTTGACCTGCTTGAACGGCGCCTGGGCCTGTTCGTCCACGCGCAGGTCCACGGGAAAGTAGTCAGGGCGCAGGCCCTTGAGGTGGAGCGCGATGCGCAGGCGGTGCGAGGTGCCGCTGCGGAAAAAGCTGTAGAGCTTCATGGTGGTGGTCTCCCCGGTCTTATTCAGGCTGGCCCACGGTGAGCGCGATCTCGCCCACGCCCTGCACATGGCCGGTGATGCGGTCGCCCGGCAGCACGGCGCCCACGCCCTCGGGCGTGCCCGTGTAGATGAGGTCGCCGGGCTGCAGGTGATAGAACAGCGAGAGGTCGGCAATGATTTCGCGGATGTTCCAGATCAGCTTGTCCACGTCGGACTGCTGCCTGGTCTCGCCATTGACGGCCAGCGCAATGGCACCGGATTCGATCACCTGGCCCGGCATGGGCACGATCTCGCTGGCCACCGAGGACTGCTCCACGTCCTTGCCCAGGTCCCAGGGCCGGCCCTTGTCGCGCGCCACCAGCTGCAGGTCGCGGCGCGTCATGTCCAGGCCGCAGGCGTAGCCGTAGATGTGTTCATGCGCCTTGTCCGCCGCAATGCGAAAACCCGCCTTGCCGATGGCCACCACCAGTTCCATCTCGAAGTGGTAGTTGTTCGTCTCGGGCGGGTAGGCCACCGTGGCACCCGATTCGGTCAGGGTGGAGGGGGCCTTGGTGAAGTAGAAGGGGCGCTCCGCGCTCTTGTCCACCGGGCGGCCCATCTCGACGGCATGGGCGTGGTAGTTGCGGCCCACGAAGAACAGGCGGTTCACGGGCAGGCGCTGCGTGCTGCCGCGCACGGGCAGGGATTGGACGGGGGGCGGGGTCCAGAGGTATTGGGGGGCGGTCATGGTATTGGCGATGGGGGAGTAAAGAGAAATCGGAGGATTCAAGGCCGGACTTCGTAGAGGCCCAGCTTTCTGTGCAAAGGCGCCTCGTCGGCCAGGAAGAGGAAGGCGGGCTCGCTGGCGCTGGCATTGGTCAGCGTGGCAGGCGCCCAGCCGGGCACGCAGCAGGTGTCGGCCGTGGCCAGGTCGAAATGGCGGTCCACGGCGGCCACGCTGGCGCCGCCCTCGATGACATGGAACACGCAGGCTGGCGAGCGCGCGGGCAGCTGCAGCGTCTGGCCCGGGCGCAGCATCAGTGCGTAGAAGCCCAGGATGTTTTCGCAGTCGGCCCCGGTCTCGGGGTTGGTGTAGGCCAGCTGCACGCAGTCCAGATCCGGCCGGTCGGCGGCCAGCTCCAGCAGCGCGGCGCGCGCGTCCTTCCAGGGGTAGCGCAGCATGGGGTAGGCCTTGGCGCTGCGGGCGAACACCTGCGTGGGTGCCAGGCCGCCGCGCGCATACGCCCGGTCGCCACGGCCGGGCAGGGCGGGCTGGCGCGGGCCGTCCACGTGGTAGGTGACTTCCAGGTAGTAGGCCAGGGGCAGGTCCAGCACATCGAGCCAGACCACGGGCTCGTCGCCGTCGTGGCCATGCTCATGCCATAGCCCCGTAGGCGTGAGGATCAGGTCGCCGCGCTCCATGGGGCATTTCTCTCCATCGACCAGGCTCCATGCGCCCTGGCCCTCCACCACCATGCGCACGGCATTGGGCGTGTGGCGGTGCGAGGGCGCCCACTCGCCGGGCAGCAGCAGCTGCATGCCCAGGTAGATGGAGGAGCTGGCCTGCATCTTCTCCAGCCCATGGCCGGGGTTGGCCAGCACCAGCACGCGGCGCTCGGCCTTTTCGATGGGCGTCAGCTCGCCGGCCTGCATGAGCAGCGGGCGTATGGACTGGTAGGGCCAGGCAATCGGCTGGGTGCGCGGGCGCGGTGTGTGCGGCGGCATCACGTTGCGCAGGCTGGGCCACAGCGGCACCAGGTTGTTGCGCGTGAGTTCGTCGCGGTAGTCCTGGGGCAGGTCTTCCAGGCGGCCAAGTTCTTGCATGGCGGTCTCCTTGTGTTCAGTCTTCGGCGAGGCAGGTTTCGGCCTTCCAGCCGTACAGCCATTCCATGGCGTCGTAGAAACGCTGGGGCGTGCGGCCCTTCCAGAGGTCGTTGCGCACCAGGCGCTCCACGCCGTTGGCGTGGAAGATGCGGCCCATCTCGCGCGCGGACAGCACCACGCGCGCCGTGCGGGCAATGCGCGAGCGCTCGTACAGCCGCAGCGCCTGCGGCCAGTCGTTGCCGCAGTGCTTGAGCGCCTGGCCCAGCGTCACCGCGTCTTCCAGCGCCATGCAGGCGCCCTGGGCGATGTACTGCAGGGTAGGGTGGGCCGCATCGCCCAGCAGCGTGGCGCGGCCGAAGCTCCACTGGCCAATGGGCTCGCGGTCGGCCGTGGCCCAGCGCTTCCAGCTTTTGGGCAGGTCTATGAGCTGGCGCGCGCGCGGGCAGCAGTCGCGGTAGTAGCTTTGCACCTCTTGGCGGCTGCCTTCGCGCACGCCCCATTCCTCCTGCTCGCGGCTGTGGAAGGTGACGACCACGTTGTATTGCTCGCCGCCGCGCAGCGGGTAGTGCACCAGGTGGTAGTTGGGGCCGACCCAGATGCTGGCCGCGTTCCAGCGCAGGTCCTCGGGGAAGTCGTTCTTCTCCACCACGGCGCGGTACACCACGTGGCCGGAGACACGCGCCGTATCGCCCACGTACTGCTGGCGCACCACGGACTTCACGCCATCGGCGCCGATCAGCGCCTGGCCCACATGGACCTGGCCGTGCTGGTCGCGCACGGTGACCGTGTCGCCCGCCTGCTGCACGGCTTCGATGCGGGTGCCCGTCAGCGTCTCGATTTGGCCGTGGGCGCGCGCGCCTTCGAGCAGCGAGGTGTGGATGTCGGCGCGGTGGATCACCGCATACGGGTTGCCGAAGCGGGCGCGAAACGCCTCGCCCGTGGGAATGCGGCCGACCAGCCGCTCATCGAGCGCGTCGTGCATCACCATCTCGTCGGTATAGACCGCACGGCCGCGGGCCAGCTCGCCAATCCCCAGCGCGTCGAAGGCCGCGAATGCGTTGGGCCCCAGCTGTATGCCGGCGCCGATCTCGCCCAGCTGCGGCGCCTGCTCCAGCACCTTGACGGCGAATCCCTGGCGCGCCAGGGCCAGCGCGGCCGCCACGCCGCCAATGCCGCCGCCCGCCACAAGAACGGGCAGCGCCCGGGAAGAAATGCTGGTGCTCATGGATGTCCTGTGCTTCGTGGTGCGTGTCGCCCGCCTGCGGGTCAGCTGCATCGCGATTAATTAAACAGTATGCTGACGATGAGTGTAGTGTTGATTTGCATCAGGCCAGCCTGGGGTTTCCCTGGATGCAGGCAAAACGGTGGCGGACAGCGTGTCCGGGTGAATCACCTGTCCGCCAGCCAAGGCCAACGGAGGGCGCGGTTCATGCG
>NZ_JAELTK010000157.1:0-5359 GCF_016428765.1 Delftia sp. ASV31 | reverse complement strand
GGGCGTGGTCAACGCCATGCTGGCCGGCGACATCGACCTGACCTTCGACAGCATCTCAACCTCCATGCCCCACATCCGCAGCGGGCGCATGCATGCGCTGGCCGTCACCAGCCCGCAGCGCTCGGCGCTGGCGCCTGAGGTGGCCACCATCCAGGAGCAGGGCATCGCAGGCTTCGACGTGACCGGCTGGTACGCCGTCATCGCGCCGGCCGGCACGCCCGCCGAAGCCACCCAGCGCCTGAGCCGCGAGATCGCCTCCGCCCTGCGCCAGCCCGCGCTGCAGGCCCAGCTGGCCGCCGGCGGCTACGAGCCCGTGGGCTCCACGCCCGAGGCGCTGCAGGCGCATATCGACAAGGAAATCACGCGCTGGGCCACTGTCGTCAAATCGACAGGTGCACGTGTGGATTGAGTCATGCCGATGCGATGATTGCCCGCATGAACACACCCATCAAAGACCACCCGGCCAACCCCTTCGAAGGCGAGGCGCCCGGCATCCTCTTCGGCCTGCCCATGCCCATGGCCCGCGCCATGAAGCTCAGCGGTGAACGCATCGGCGAGGACCGCGCCCAGATCCGCATGGGCTTTCAACCGGATCAGGCCAACAGCCGCGGCGACGTGCACGGCGGCGCCATCGCCTCGCTGCTGGACTGCGCCCTGGCCTCGGCCTGCCGCTCGCATGACCCCACGGCCTTCGGCGTGGCCACCATCGATCTCACGCTGCACTACGTCTCGGCCGGCAGCGGTGATCTCATCGCCACCGCCCACTGCGAGCGGCGCGGCCGCTCCATCAGCTTCGCGCGCGGCGAAGTTCGTTCCGAGGATGGCACCCTGGTGGCCCTGGCCACCGGCACCTTCAAGCTGATGGCGCGTGGCGGGGCTCAGGCCTGAGGCGCAAGGTGTCAGTCCCTGACCAGAGCGTTTTGGCCATGACCTGCATCCGTGCCATGGTCTTGCGGCCCATTTCCGTGCTTTGTTTGGCATGGGGTCTCGGCACATCGGTCTGTGCGCACGCCGACACCCGGTTGACACGCCCGACGGCAGACTCTCAGCGGTTGATCATCGAGAACAACAACCTGACGGCGCAGGCATTCTTTTCGGCTTACATGAGCAAGGAAGTGCCGGAAAGAAGGTATGCAGAGATGTACCTGCTCGGCGTTCTCGACGCCACGGAAGGCCGGGCCTGGTGTGACTACCGGCACCTCAAGACCATCACTCTGGCAGAGGTGCTGCACAGCAGTTTGCGAAGCATGGATGCCAGACAGCGCGCAACTCGGGCTGCCCACGTCATCACCGATATTCTTGCCAAACAGTTTCCCTGCCAAGCTGGGCCTCAATGAAACCCTCCCGCGTGAGGCCGAAAATCCGGCGCTTGGTGCTGACCATCGGCCTGACAGGCGCAGCACTGGCGCAGGCAGCCGCTGACGCAGGGCTTGTGGGCCTGCTGGATGCACGCCGACCCGATTCCGCCAACCTGTCATCGGAAGAACCACGGCCATCAACAGCCCCACGGCCTTACATCCGTCTCTTGCCCGAGCCCAGCCAGACACCCGAATGCTGCGTCACCGCAGGCCAACCGGCGGAAAGCGGCATCCTGCGCTACCAGGGCAAAAAGGACATGGAGGCCGTTGCAGCGGCTGCACGTGCGGCGTTGTTCATGCCGCCCGTCGCCGAGGGATTCATTGGCCTGCAACTGGCCGAGGGTGCGAGAGTCCGGGTGCTGGGTCCGCAGCGCCTGCTTGTCTGGTGGCCGGATCGGCCGAGGCTGACGCGGGTGGATCACTGCCTATCCCGCGAAGGCCTGCATGTGCAGTGGCGTGAGCAGGTGGCGAGTGGAAGATGGGCAAGCGCGCAGCACTACTACCTGCCGCTGGGCATGGACGTGGAGCCCAACTGCTCCCCATCTGCCCAATAGCGCGCGCCGGGTCTTGCCCCCAGATCGCGGCGCGCACAAGGAAAGCGCATGCCGCGCTTTCCTTTTCACTCAAGCGGTCAGAGCCGCTTTTCCTTGGCCTCGATCAGCTTCTGCATCAGTTCGCAGACCTGCCTGGCCTGCTCCTGCGTGATGTCGATGTTCTCGATCACCGAGCGCTTGAACTGGATGCCGTTGACTGCGCCGCTGTTCTCGATGAAGCCCAGCGTCAGGGTGCGGTTCAGGAAGTAGATGACGGCCGCGATGCCCCAGCCGATCAGCATGACCACCAGGCCTGCAAAGAAGCTCTGGGCCATCATGGACCCGCCCATGAACAGGGACAGGGCACCGATGCCCAGCGCCGTCTTCCAGGGCTTGTGATAGCCGTAGTAGGTGGAGCAGATGCCCTGCAGCGGGATCAGGCGCGACTGGGTGCCCGACAGCGAGGCGCTGCTGAACTCCAGGCGCTCGCTGCCCACGCGGATGGTGGTGGTGGGATCGATGTTGACCTTGGACAGGATCCAGGCGACCAGGCCGCCTTCGCGGCCTGTGATGGCAATGTGGTTGCCCTTGTCGTCTATGGGTTGCTCGCTGGCCTTCCAGGCCTTGATGACCAATGCACTCACGGTAATACCCTCTCTTGAATGTTTGAGAAACCACGGGCTGTCCCGTCATGGCATTGCACCACCGGGGCCGCCTGAGGAGGGGCGATTACAGCACAGGGCATGAGTGCAGCCTTGGGCAACCAGGGCCGCTGTGCGCCATCAACCGGGTTGCACCCCCGCCGACTGCAGCAGCCGCCCCCAGACCGGAGCCTCTTGCGCCCAGGCCTTGCCGAAGCGCTGAGGGCTGTCGTCATCAACAGGGACGAAGCCGGCCGCGATGATGCGGGCCGTGCCTTCGCGGCTGGCCACGGCGCGGTTGGAGATCTCGCCCCATTGCCGCGTGAGGTCGGCCGGCAGGCCCCTGGGGCCGGCGATGGCCAGCCAGCCGGACAGTTCCATGGCCTCGTGGCGGTAGCCGGCCTCGGCAAAGGTGGGCACATCGGGCACCAGCGGCACGCGGCGCGTGCCGGTGACGGCCAGGGCGCGCAGCTTGCCTGCATCGATGTGGGGCTTGAGCGTGAGCAGGCTGCCCATGCCGATGGGGATGCGCCCGCCCAGCATGTCCTGCACCATTAGCGCCTCGCCCCGGTAGGCGGCATGCGCCATGCCGGCACCGGCCATTTCGCTGAGCACGGCGCAGGCCAGGTGGCCGTGCGAGCCTATGCCGTAGGAGCCATACGAGAGCTTGCCGGCGTTGGCCTGGGCCCAGGCCATGAATTCGCGCAGGTTGGTGGCGGGCACGTCGGCCGTGACCACCAGGGCGATGGGCGCCATGCACACACGCGACAGGGGCGTGAGGTCGGTCAGCGGGTCGTAGGCGGTCTTCTTGTAGAGGTATTTGTTGGTGAGCATGGTGGAGGTGGTGCCCAGCAGCAGGTTGAGCCCGTCGGGCGCGGAGCGGACCACCATCTCGCCGCCGATCAGTCCGGCCGCACCGGGCTTGTTGTCCACCACCACGGTCTGGCCCAGCTGCTGGGCCATGCGCTCGCCCAGGATGCGCGCAATCACGTCGGTGGCGCCGCCCGCCGCAAAGGGCACGACGATGCGCACGGGCCGCGTGGCAAAGCCGGCCTGCGCCAGCACGCTGGCAGGCCCTGCCGCCGCGGCGCCGACCGCCAGGGCCAGCGCCTGGCGCCGATTCAATCGGTTGTTCAGTCTGTCATTCAGTCGGTCATTCAATTGGCCGTTGAATCCGCTGTTCGATGCCGTCCCCGAGATCACTGCCATCACACGCTCCTTTGCCTGGGTGCCACCATGGACGGAGACACCGGATCAAGAAACCGCCGTCTCGAAATCAATCGAGTTGGCCAAGCGTATTCGAGGCAGATGGATTCACCATCAGGGAAATCATTGGACTTTTTGCGCCAGAATCAGAAAACTCTGAGTTCAAAACGGACTTTCAGTCTCATTTCCATCAAAATCGTGCTGCAGATCTCTGTTGCGCCCAGGCATGGCGCAGCAGCACCTGTTCGGCCTGCTTGAGTACGGGCGCATCGACCATGCGGCCGTCCAGCACGCAGACGCCGCCTCCGGCCTCGGCCAGGGCCTGGCGCAGGCGCTGCGCGTGGGCCACGGCCGCTGCATCGGGGTCGAAGACGGCGTGCAGGGGCTGGACCTGGGCCGGGTGGATGCACAGCTTGCCGCCAAAGCCCATGCGCCGCGCGCGTGCCGCGTCCAGCGCCAGGCGTTCAGGGTTGCGCGTGTCCACCGTCACGCCGTCCACGGCCGCGCCGATGCCGGCGCGGCGCGAGGCCAGGACCAGGGCCATGCGCATGGGCAGCAGCTCTTCCTCGCCCTGCCCGCAGGCCATGCCCGCATCGACCTGGAAGTCCAGGTGGCCGAAGGCCAGCCGCACCACCTGGGGCGCGGCAGCCAGGGCGTCGGCCGCGTCCAGGCCGGCCACGCTTTCGATGAGGGGCAGCACGGCCGCCCGTGCGCCCGCAGCCTGGGCCACCGCATGCAGGGTCTGGGCGCGCTCGGCCTTGGAGACCATGGCGCCGGCCACGCCCTGCTCCACCAGCTGCGCCAGCACGCGCAGGTCATCCGCATGCCAGGGCGTGCCTTCGGCGTTGATGCGCACCAGCAGGCGGGCACGGGCCGGGCCTTCCAGCGCACCCACGGCCTGGGCCAGCGCCTGGCGGGCGCCGTCCTTGTCGGCCGGGGCCACGGCGTCCTCCCAGTCGGCGATGACCATGTCGGCGCCGCTGTCCAGGGCCTTGCCCAGGCGCTCGGGCCGCGTGGCGGGGACGAAGAGAAAGGAAGTGGCCTGTCGCGCCAGATCGTGCATGCGGATGTCCTTGGGAGAGCGGTTTATTCGGCCGAGACGCCTGCGGCCTTGATGACCTTGTCCCAGCGCGCCACCTCGGCCTGCAGGTGGGTGCGCAGGCCTTCAGGCGTGGCCTTGTCGGGCGTGACCAGGTCGGAGCTGAGTTCGGCGATGCGCTTTTTGACGTTCTCGTCCTTGATGGCCACGTTCAGCGCCTTGTTGATGGCCATGACCACCTCCTTGGGCGTGCCCTTGGGCGCGTACATGCCGTGCCAGACCTTGACGTCGAAGCCCTTGAGGCCCTGCTCGTCCAGCGTGGGGATGTCGGGCAGCGAGGACAGGCGCTTGGGCGTGGTCACGCCGAAGACCTTGGCGCGCTGGCCGTCCTTGATCACGGGCACGGTCTGCGTGGTCTGGTCGCACAGCAGGTCCACCTGGCCGCCCATGAGGTCGTTCATGGCCGGGCCTGCGCCCTTGTAGGGCACGGTGGTGAGCTTGACGCCCGCCTGGTGCATGAACAGCATGCCGCACAGCTGGGAGACGGCGCCGATGCCGGCATTGGCCAGCGAGACCTTCTCC
>NZ_JAELTK010000156.1:0-5746 GCF_016428765.1 Delftia sp. ASV31 | reverse complement strand
AGCTGCCGTGGCGACAGCTTCCAGCCGAAGCGGCGCAGGCGCGAGACGATCTGCAGGCTCAGGATGGAATCACCGCCCAGCGCGAAGAAGTTGTCGCTGCGCCCCACCCGCTCCAGGCCCAGCACCTCGGCCCAGATACGGGCCAGCAGCGCCTCCAGTTCGCCCTCGGGCGCCTGGCTGGCGGCTGGCATGCCGAACGCGGGCAGGGCCTGCCGGTCCAGCTTGCCGTTGGCGTTCTGCGGCAACTGGTCCAGCACCATGATGGCGCCCGGCACCATGTAGTCCGGCAGTACCGTGGCCAGGCGCTCGCGCATCTCCTGCTCGTCCAGGGTGCGCCCGCTGCGGGCAGACACATAGGCCAGCAGCCGCGTGCCCGCCGGTCCCTCGCCGGCCACGACCACGGCCTCGCGCACATCGTCCAGCGCCAGCAGTTGCGCCTGCACTTCGCCCAGCTCGATGCGCAGGCCGCGGATCTTGACCTGGTGGTCCACCCGCCCCAGGTACTCCAGCTGGCCCTGCGCATTCCAGCGCACCAGGTCGCCCGTGCGATAGAGTCTTGCGCCATCGTGGCCGAAGGGGTCTGCGACAAAGCGCTCCGCGCTGAGCCCTGCCCGGTTCAGGTAGCCGCGCGACAGCAGGGGCCCGCCTATGCACAGCTCGCCGGCCACGCCCAGGGGCACGGGGCGCATCCGGTCGTCCACCACCCACATGTGCCGGCCCGCCAGGGGCCGGCCTATGGGAAGGTCCTGCGGCGCCGCGCCGGCGCCTTCCACCAGGCCCGTGCAGTCGAAGAGGGAGGCCGTGACGGTGGCCTCGGTCGGGCCATAGGCATTGAGCAGCCTCACATGGCCCAGCCCGGCATCGCGCCAGGCCTGCAGGCCGGCGGCCGGCATGGCCTCGCCGCCCACATGCACCTGCCTGAGCCGCCCGTACCCGCGCAGGCCCTGCCGCGCGAAATCCTGGACCAGCAGCAGCCAGTAGGCGGTGGTCAGATCGGCCACGCTGATCTGCCTGGCCATGAGTTCCCTGTGGAAGGTGGCGCTGTCCCAGAGTTCGGGCCCGCGCAGCACCATGGCCGCGCCGGCCACCAGCGGCGCGAACAGCTGCTCGATGCAGCCATCGAAATTCAGCGTGGCGAACTGCAGCACGCGGTCCTGCGGCGACAGCGCGGCAAAGCCGACGGCCAGCTGCGCCTGTTCGGCCAGGCAGCGGTGGGAGATGCCCACGCCCTTGGGGCGGCCGGTGGAGCCCGAGGTGTAGATCACATAGGCCAGGCATTCGCCATGCACGGCGGCGCCGGGGTTGTGATCGGGCCCCGGCATCGCGCCGATGGCATCCAGGTCCAGCGCCTTCACGCGACCGGCCACCTCCAGCCCCAGGCGGGACTGCGTGAGCAGGCAGGCCATGCCGCTGTCCTCGACCATGTGGGCCAGGCGCTCGGCCGGATAGCCGGGGTCCAGGGGCACATAGGCCGCGCCCGACTTGAGCACGGCCAGCACGGCAACCACCATCTCCACCGAGCGTTCCACCGCAATGCCCACGCGCACCTCCGCGCCCACTCCCTCGGCGATCAGGCGGTGCGCAAGGCGGTTGGCACGCCGGTTGAGCTGCGCATAGCTGATGCATTCGTCGCCAAAGACCAGGGCCGTGGCCTGGGGCCGCTCGTCCACCTGCTGCTCGAACAGCCTGTGCACCAGGGGCTGGGCGTCGCGGCGCGGCGGGTTGCATCCAGACTGCACCGATTGCGCCCATTGCGTCAGCTGCGCCCATTCATCCCGGTCCAGCAGCTCGATATCGCAGGCCGGCAACGCGGGCGTTTCGGCCAGGGCCGCAACAATGCCTTCCACGGCGGCCAGCATGTAGGCGCACAGGCGCTGCGCGCCCACAGTCTTGCTGGCCTGCCCGACCAGGCGAAAGCCCTGGCCCAGGTCATCGATGGACATGTCCAGCGGGTAGTTGGTGCGCTCCTGCCCGCCCAGCGCCGTCATGCCTTCCCACGCGCCCGAGGCTGCGCCCGCAGCCGCCGTCTCCTGCGGCGCTGCGATGTAGCGGTAGTTGAGCAGGGCCGAGAACAGCGGCGTTCCCCCCGCCAGAGCGCTGCAGCGCTGTGCCAGCGACAGCGTGGCGTGCTCGTGGTGCATCAGCCCCGTCAGCCCCGCATGCGTTTCGTGCAGGCATTCCTGCACGCTGCGCCCGCCCAGCCGTATGCGCAGCGGCAGCGTGTTGATGAACATGCCCAGCGCACTGTGCGCGCCCTCCCCGCCCTGCATGCGGCCAAAGAGCACGGTGCCGAACACCACGTCGTCCTTGCCCGTGGTCCTGCCCAGCACCAGCGCCCAGGCCAGGTGGAACAGGCTGGCTGCACTCACCCCATGGCGCTGCGCCTGCCGGCGCAGCTCGCGCGACAGCGGTGCATCCAGCGCAAGCCTGGCCTCCTCCACCGCACTGCCGTCTCCCTGCACATCCAGCAGGCCAAACGGCGCCGTGGGCTCATCCACATCGCCGAGCATGGCGCGGAAGAAGTCCTCATGCTCCCGGGTGCTCACGCCCAGCCGGGCCTGGGCCACGAAGCGCCTGAACGGCAGGGGCCTGGGCAGCTCCGCCTCGCGGCCCTGGGCCATCAGCGCAATCTCGTCGACGATGCGCTCCAGCGTCGTATGGTCCAGCACCAGGTGATGGGTCAGCAGCTGCAGCAGCCAGCGCCCGTTGCGCGCATCCTGCGCCGCCATGGCGCGGATCATGGGCGCACGGCGCACATCGATGCGCTGCACGCGCGGGTCCAGCCGCTGCTGCAGCGCGGCGGCCACATCATCTTCGCCCTCGCCTTCACCAGGTTCCAGCCAATCGACCAGCACCTGTGCCTGTCGCCAGACCACCTGCACAGGCTCGGCCAGCCCTTCCCACAGCACGGCCGTGCGCAGGATGTCGTGGCGTGCGATGACCTGGTTGAGCCGTTGCACAAAGCCCAGCAGCCGCTCGCGCGTGTCGAAGCCCAGCAGCGTGGGCGTGGCATAGGCGTCGCCCTGCTGGTGCAGGGTGTGGTGGAACAGAATGCCTTCCTGCAGCGGCGCCAGCGGATAGATGTCCTGGATGTTGGCCGCGCCACCGGGCACGGCGGCCTCGACCCGCGCGATCTCCTGCACGTCCAGCGCCACCAGCGTCAGCATGTCGGGCGTGATGGCCGTGCAGCCTTCGGGGATGCCGTTGGGCGGCACCTGCACCTGGGCAGCGCCATCCGCCTGCATCAGCTGCGCCGCAAAATCCGCCAGCTGCGGATGCTGGAACAGGCTGCGCACCGAGGCCGACAGGCCATGCGCGCGCATGCGTTCCAGCATGCCCATGGCCAGCAGCGAGTGTCCGCCCAGCTCGAAGAAGTTGTCGCGCCGCCCCACGCGGTCCTGCCCCAGAAGCTCGGCCCATATCGCCGACAGCTGCTGCTCGACCCCGTTGTGCGGCGGCTCGTATCCACGCTGTGCCCATTCGGGCTGCGGCAGGGCCTTGCGGTCCACCTTGCCGTTGGCATTGAGCGCAAGCGCAGGCAGCACGACGATGGCCGAAGGCTGCATATAGTCCGGCAGCCGCCGGGCCAAAGCCTGGCGCAAGGTTTCGGACAGCCCCGCATCGGCGTCCGGACCGGCCACATAGGCGACAAGGCGTGCGCCCGCCGCGCCCGACGTGGCTTGTGCCGCGACCACCACGGCCTCGCGCACGCCGGGCTGGGCCAGCAGATGGGCCTCGATCTCGCCCAGTTCGATGCGCAGGCCGCGGATCTTCACCTGGTGGTCCAGGCGCCCCAGGTACTCGATCTGGCCCTCGCCGTTCCAGCGCACCAGATCACCCGTGCGGTACAGCAGGCCGCCCTGCGTGTCCAGCGGGTCGGCCACAAAGCGCTCGGCCGTCAGTGCGGGGCGGTTCAGATAGCCGCGCGCCAGGCCAATGCCTCCCAGGTACAGCTCGCCGGCCACGCCCCGTGGCGCCGGCCGCATGGCGCAGTCCAGCACATAGGTGCGGATGCCGCTGATGGGCTGGCCGATGGGAACCTGGCGCCGCCCGTCGTCGCGGCAGCGCCAGTGGGTGACGTCGATGGCCGCCTCGGTCGGGCCATAGAGGTTGTAGAGACCGGCTCCGGGCAAGAGCCTGAAGACGGCGTTCTGCGCCTCGGCAGGCAGGGCCTCGCCGCTGCACAGGATGCGCCTGAGGCCCGTGCATGCCGCAACGCCCGCGTGCGCCACAAAGGCCTGCAGCATGGAAGGCACGAAGTGCACGGTGGTGACGCCATGGTCCGTGATCAGCGCTACCAGCCTTGCGGGGTCACGGTGATCGCCAGGCGCGGCCATCACCAGCCGGGCGCCGACCATCAGGGGCCAGAAGAACTCCCAGACCGACACATCGAAGCTGAACGGTGTCTTTTGCAGCACGGCGTCCGAGGCATCGAGCGCATAGGCCTGCTGCATCCAGGCCAGCCGGTTGTGCAGGGCCGCATGCCGGTTGGCCGCGCCCTTGGGGCGGCCCGTGGAGCCCGAGGTGAAGATCACATAGGCCAGATGCTCCCCATGCACGGCAACCACCGGGTTGCGCTGCGATTCACCGGCCAGATCGATGCGGTCGATGTCCAGCCACTGCAGATCCTCGCCTGCGGGCAGGCGCTCGCGCAGCGCGCTGTGGGTGAGCAGGCGCCGCACGGCGCCGTCTTCGATCATCTGGGCCAGCCGTTCGGGCGGGTGATCGGGGTCCAGGGGCACATAGGCGCCACCGGCCTTCATGATGGCCAGCAGGCCCACCACCATCTCGATGGACCGCTCCATGGCGATGCCGACCCGGGTCTCCGGCCTCACGCCCAGGGCCATCAGCCGGTGTGCCAGCTGGTTGGCGCGGCGGTTGAGCTGGTCGTAGCTCAGAACCTGATCGCCAAAGACCAGCGCCACGGCATCCGGCCGTGCCTGGGCCTGGCGCTCGATCAACCGGTGCACGGGCTGCATCCCTGGTTCGGTTCGGGCGCCCAGGCTCCAGGCCTGCAGCTGCGCCCATTCCTTGCCGTCCAGCATGTCCAGCGCCGCAGCCTCCAGGCCGGGCTCGCTTTCCAGCGCGTGGACCAGGGAGGCCACGGCCGCCGCCATGTATCCACACAGCCGTTCAGCCCCCAGAGCAGCATCGGCCTGGGCCACGATGCCAAAGCCTTCACCCAGGTCGTCGATGGACACGGTCACAGGGTAGTTGGTGCGCTCCTGTCCGCCCAGCGCCGTCATGCCTTCCCACGCGCCCGCTGCGCCCCCCTCCTGCGGCGCCACGCTGTAGCGGTAGTTGAGCAGGGCAGAGAACAGCGGCGTTCCCCCCGCCACAGCGCTGCAGCGCTGCGCCAGCGACAGCGTGGCGTGCTCGTGGTGCATCAGCCCCGTCAGCCCCGCATGCGTCTCATGCAGGCAGTCCTGCACGCTGCGCCCGCCCAGCCGACCGCCCAACCGTATGCGCAGCGGCAGCGTGTTGATGAACATGCCCAGCGCACTGTGCGCGCCCTCCCCGCCCTGCATGCGGCCAAAGAGCACGGTGCCGAACACCACATCGTCCTTGCCCGTGGTCCTGCCCAGCACCAGCGCCCAGGCCAGGTGGAACAGGCTGGCCGCACTCACCCCATGGCGCTGCGCCTGCCGGCGCAGCTCGCGCGACAGCGGTGCATCCAGCGCAAGCCTGGCCTCCTCCACCGCACTGCCGTCTCCCTGCACATCCAGCAGGCCAAACGGCGCCGTGG
>NZ_JAELTK010000155.1:0-5865 GCF_016428765.1 Delftia sp. ASV31 | reverse complement strand
CCCCCCCCCCCCCCCCCCCCCCCCCCCCCCCCCCCCCCCCCCCCCCCCCCCCCACTTTTAGATGTGTATAAGAGACAGAGAGCAGATAGCGAAACGCTTTTTTCGCTGTATTGGCGACTACCATCAAATATTATAATTCAGGCAGTTTTCAGCTTAATAGATTGGCAACTGGCCAGAATAACACTGCATGCACAGGAAAATATCAAATCCGTATTACCAGATAATTCATCAAAATCATAAAACGGCTTCTTTTGTATTTTTAAGCCTTACTACGCATTTAAGTTTCACGGATTTTCCAATATAACTCCATAACAGCAATTCTCTCCGAGTAATTAATTCCAGAGACAGCTGCTAAGAAATGGTCATTTTTATTGACTACAGAATCTGATCTGCCACTCGCGGTGCGTGCTGGCAGACGACACAGGCCTGTACGTCACATTGCCCTCCCTGGCCGTGGGAGCCGAGCATTTCGACATCTATGAAAAGTTCACGCTCAGCCACCCCGAACCCGACCTCTGGGCCATCACCTACAAGGAAGGCCTGTCCCGCCTCTTCCGCCGCGAAGCACCCGAGCAATGGCGCCTGCCGCTGGCCGCGCTCCAGGACCGCGACGGCAACACCGTGCAATTGCATTGGAAATACGCCCTGGGCTCGGACGAACCCGCCACAACGCAGACCTGGAGTGCACGCTACGCCGCAGGCCAGGGTGCTACCCCCGCCACACAGGGCAAGCCACCCGCGCCCTTTGCCCGCCCCCTGCTCGCCGGCCTGAGCGACACCGCAGGCCGCCGCCTGCACCTGCACTGGAGCGCGCCGGGCACACTGCCGCTGGACGCCTTTGCCGGCGCACGCCTGACTGCCGTGGTCCTGCATGCCCCGGAGCACGCCCCACAGACCCTCGCCCAGTACGCCTATGACGCCCAGGGCCAGCTCATCTCCACCCACCACGGCAGCCAGCCCTACCGCCAATACGCCTGGCGCTCCGGCGTGCTGGTGGGCTACCGCAAATCCAGCGGGCATCGCTACTTCGCCCAGTACGACATCGAAGGCCCCCGGGGCCGCGTGCTGCGCTCCTGGTGCGCCGACACACCGGTACCCGGCCAGGACGACGACCGCTTCACCTACCTGCCCCATGAGCGTGTCACGCGCCACACCGACGGCCTGGGCCGCACCACGGCCTACCACTGGGATGCGCGCTTCAACATCATCGCCACCGTCATCGCGGAAGGCACACCCGAACAGATCATCGAGCAGACTCCCACCGATGCCACCGGCGCCTCCACAGGCCGCATAGACCCCCTGGGCCGCCGCACCACCCTGCGCCGCGATGCACGCGGCAACCTGGTCCAGATCATCGACGCCATGGGCCATGCCACCACGCTGGAATACAACCCGTTGGACCTGGTCACCACGCTGCGCGACGCCCTCGGCCACGAGTGGCAACAGGAATACGACAGCCGGGGCCACCTTGTGCAGGCCACCGACCCGCTGGGCCGCACCACGCGCTACCGCCATGACGCCCGGGGCCGCACCGTGGAAGTCATTGACGCCAAGGGAGGCTCCAAGCGCCTGGCCTGGGATGAGGCCGACCGCCTTGTGGCCTACACCGACTGCTCAGGCCAGACGACGCGCTTCGCCTACGACGCCCTGGGCCAGCCCGTGCTGCGCACCGATGCGCTGGGCCAGCAGACCCGCTACGAATACAACGATGCGGGCCAGCTGATACGCGTCATCGAGCCGTCCAGCCCCGCGGCCCCAGGCAGCCAGCCCACCACCCCCATCCACCTCTACGCCTGGAACGGCGAAGGCCACCTGCTGGCCTACACCGACCCCATGGGCCAGAGCACCCGCTACACCAACGACGGCATGGGCCGCCCGCTCACCCCGATTGACGCCGCAGGCCGCAGCCTCACCTACCACTACGACCGCGCCGGCCGCCTCATTGCCCTGGACAACGAGAACCACGCCCGCACCCACTTCCGCTACGACCTGCGCGACCAACTCACCGACGAAGTCGGCTTCGACGGCCGCTGGCAGCGCTACATCTACAACGCCGCCGGTGAACTGACCCACGTCATCGAAGCCGGCGGCAGCGACGCCGGGCCCGGCAAGGTCACCTGCTTCGAGCGCGACGCCCTGGGCCGTCTGCTGGCCAAGCGCGCCACGGGCCACACCGGCCCCGTGGAAGAAACCACCTACCGCTACGACGCCCTGGGCCGCCTGACCCAGGCCGGCAACGCCGCCTCCCACCTGGCCTTTGCCTATGACCCCGTAGGCCAGTTGCTCAGCGAAACCCAAACTCTCCAGACTTTGGGCAATGCCACAGGCCCGGCCCGCCACAAGCTGCAGCGCAACCTCTCGCACGGCTATGACGACTGGGCAACCGCACTCACACCCGCATGCCGGATGGCCACACCCTGCACTGGCTGTTCTACGGCTCGGGCCACCTGCACCAGATCAACATCGCTCACCCTCAGCTATCGGTCCAGGCGTCAGGTCAGCCCCCCATCAAGCACCAGATGAACCAGCACAGACAGTGCACCCCAATGTCTTCCTGCAGGGCACGCCGTCTACTTTCACAACTAGAGCTATGTCGACAAAGTCATGGGTGATGAACCCGGGCACGGCAATAGCTTGGTTAGCCAAACCAACATCACGACATAGACCACAGCAAGACCGTCTACGTCAATGGCCGGGCCATCGTGCGCACCGGCGACAAGATGTGGATGAACTGGAAGAAGCCCTGAAGCGCCATGGCCACCAGAAAAAAACAACTGCCTGCAGCGCAGTCACAAACTGCACAGGTCAAGCCCAACGCCTACCCTTCTCCAGGGCCGATAGGCAACACCTCGGGACTGGTCATCCCCGACACGGCCCCCAACCTCCACGGAGCCACGGCTCCCGCCATCAAGCCCGTCGCCCAGGAAAAAAGCTGGTGGCAGCGCTGGGACAGGGACGTTGTGCACACAGGTCTGGATGTCGTGGGCCTCATCCCCGGCGTAGGCGAAATTGCCGACGGCGCCAACGCTTTGATCGATCTTGCCGAGGACGATAAGTCAACGCAGCCTTGAGTGCGGCCGCCATGATCCCGGGCGCGGGGATGGCGGCCACCGGAGCCAAGTATGGGAAGAAGGCAGCAGCAGCGGCAACAGAGGCTGTAGGCAAGAAAGCCGGCCGCGAAGCGGCAGAAGCTGGATCACAAAAAGCAGCCAAAGAGGCTGAAGAAGCTGCGGCAAAGAAGGCACATGGGCAAGGTGGTGGAAAAGATAAAGGCAAGCCCAAGCACAGGGATTGCGGTAAAAGATCGACCTACACAAGGCACCTAAAAAACTTGGAGAACTGAATGCGGCTCATGTCCCGTCCGGAGGGGCTCTCAAGCAAGCGGCAAAAGATCTATTGCTCGAAAACGGCATATGGGACAGCCTGTCAGAAAAGCAGCAAAATCAGTTCTCAACCGAGTCTACAATAATGCGCCGACCATCACTGTCCCTGAAGATATTCACAAAGAGTGCCGAACATATGGCAGCAAGAACAAGCCTTTGATTCAGGGGGACTCGAAAGGAATGAAGGACGCTTTCAAACGTAATACAGAATCCATTAGAAAAGCGATGGAAGGGAAATACCATGGATACCTTGAAGAGTACATGCAATCAGTGGAATAGCTAAAGGATTTTGATTCTGATAAATATGTCGAAGACATGGCGTTATCTCATAAAGCCGTGAAACCAAAATTACCATCAACATAAGGAAATATGATGAATACCGAAAGATTGCTATCCTTCCTAGGCCATACTTCGACAAGTGATGATTTTGAGTCATTTCTTCTCGAGAATGACATAAAAAAGATGCCAAAGGGAGATTCAACAACAAGAATAAAAACCAAAGACAAATTGATTTCCATGGAATTTGACCCCACAGATTCATACAAGGAAAAATATTTCTCCCCACCCATTGGGGACGGCTGGTTCACTTTTGAATCCTTTGACATTAATAAAGGCTTTGAAAAAGAAAATCCATTCAACCTCGCTTTTGCAATGGACAAATCACAGGTTGAAGAAAAATTAGGAAAAACAGTCAGCAAGAATCAGGAAGACCTTGTCCAAGCGTATCAAAAGGACAACCAAATAATTATCATATTCTATAAAAACAAGTGGAAAGGCATAGAAACCATAAGAATAAGAAAGATTAACAAATTCGACGCAAAGAATCTCAACCTTAAATAGGATCTCATATTCTATGGATGGAAAAATTCTCGTTTCATTCATTAGAAAATCTCCCAATGATCCTTCTTTCGATGCTTGGCTTCAGGAGCATCGAATCTTTGAACGACCTCATCTTGCATAGCAAGACGAAGAAGATACTGAAGCAGCAGCGATAAATGCAAGAAATAGCTAGATTGAAGAAAACGAGAAGCATAGCATTGCGTTGATCTATGAAAATCAAAACAACTATAATCGAATCTTCAAAGATAACTCCATCCATATGGACGGCGATTTTATTCTCAAACAGGTAGCGTTCTATGCTCAAGGAGTATCGAGCTATCGTAGTTTTCAGGGGACTCTACCTTTTGGCCTTGTTTTTTCAGATACCCAAACCTTAGTACATCAAAAACTAAGCAAACCCATTGCCTCCAGGTTTATTCATAACGTGCATCTCTCTGGAACCATTGCCATAATTCATATCCGCAGACCTAATATGCCGCCTGCGCTTATACCAGGACCTGCACTTTGAATACGAAGTGAGCGGCAACGTCACCCGCCGCACCCGCGGCAACCAAAAGACCGGCACCCAGGAAGTGCTGGACCTGACCTGGAACGCAGACCACCAGCTCATCGAATCGAACACCACGCGCCACGGAGTCACCCAGGCCACCCGCTACGCCTACGATCCCCTGGGCCGACGTGTCGCCAAAAGCGATGCCTTCGGCAGCACCCACTACCTTTGGGATCGCGACCTCATGGTGCACAGCCGGCTGACGCAAGACAGGCGCTGTACATCTATGAGCCGGGAAGCTTTGTGCCACTGGCCACCATTCAGGGAGCGGGCGAGAACACAGCCCCTACTGGTACCAATGCGACCAGATTGGCGCGCCACTCGAGTTGACCGACGAACAAGGCCAAGGGGTCTTGGCCGCACCACGGCCTACTCTTGGTCTACTGGTCGTGGCATCTCACTGTGGGACTGAACATCTTAATAATCAGAGCCGATTGCCTAACCTTCTTTGCCGCCACACGATACCCTTTGCAAAAGGAAAATGTATTATTGAAGTCCATACAGTTGGATACATAACCCAATTATGACAATCGATTACCCAAACATAGGCATTATTTTAAACAAATATTTATTTAGAGAAATATGTCTGAATGTTGAAACATCGGCAACGGTGCCAGAAAGCATAGAAGACCTGGCATCCACGGGATTTTCCAGAGAGGGAGATCCGAATGACTATGAATTATTCGAGAAATATTACTCCATAGTTAATAGAAACCAGGGAATCAACTTCAAGATATACACGCTCAAAGGGAAAATATGGGGCAGCGGCCTTGATTTCCATGGATTCAGGTTATCCACCATCCTTAAGATGATTAATAAGCCAGCCAACATGAGATTGTTCCTTGACAGCAAAAACTCCGATGGCGCACTCATCATTAATGATCTATGCGTTTGTAGATTTTCATACCACAAGGAAAACCCTCTAGCCCTTACATTTGAAACCAATGCTGCAATAATCGATGATATGAAAAACAGAAAAATCTCCACCAAGACTGTTGAAAATGACTTCACTGAAATATCTGCAGTACTGGCGAGAAGGAGTAACAGGAAGATTAGAAAAATAAAACAAATATTGGTAGCCAAGGGTCATAT
>NZ_JAELTK010000154.1:0-6155 GCF_016428765.1 Delftia sp. ASV31 | reverse complement strand
CCCTTGAAGCGCACGACGGCACTGGCGCTGCAACTACCGGTTTCATAGGCACGCGCGTAATTGAACTGGCTGCTGGGCCTGGCGTGGCGCAGGAAATAGCGCACACGCTTTTCGTCAATGCGCAGTGAATCGCAATGGATGCGGGGGTCTTCGCTTCTGGCGGTGCCGTCGCGGATCGTGATGCGCTCGATGGCGTTTGCAGGCCGTGCACCGGCATCTGCGAAGGCTGGCGTCGAGAGACCCACGCCCAGGGCCATGAAACAGCATTTGGCCTTCATGTCTGCTGCTCCTGCAGGTGGGCGCCCGTGATCACTTCCACCTGGGCCAGGCTGTCGGGGGACAGTTCGCGCAGGATGTCCATGAAGCCCATGCGCATGAAGCGCGCGGCACGGCGGATGAGCAGGGGGGCGGGGTTGGAGGGCTCGGTGCGCTCCACGAAGGCGGCGATTTCCAGCAACTGGGCAATCGCCTGTTCGCGGTTGCGCGCCGGGGCGGGTGCCGAGCCTGGCGCGGGGTGGGCCACCGTGCCGCCCTCTGTGCCGCCCTCTGTACCGGTTCGTGCGGCCGGATCGGCTTCGGCGGCCGTGTCGGCATCGCCTGTGGACTGGGGCTGCCATTGCTTGAGGGCCAGCAGCAGCTGGCGCAGGCCGTCGAGCTCGGGCTGCTGGTGGCTGGGCAGGTGCTGTTCGCAGCAGGCGCGGATCCGGTCGAGTTCCTGCAGCGCAGGGGTGACGGCCAGCAGGGTTTCGTGGCCCTCGGCATGCGCGCGTGCCGAGGCCATGCGCAATTCGTCGGCAGTCAGGTGCGGCAGGTCCTCGGGCACGTTGCCCCTGGCCATCAGTTCGGCGTCGCGCACGCTGATCTGGCCCAGCGCGCCGCGCAGGAAGTCGGCGTTGCGCAGGTCACGCACAAAGCCTGTCACATCGGACAGGGTGCCCAGGGCATTCATGCGCATGAAGTAGTCGTCGCCATCCTCGGGCAGGGGGTGGACATGCTCCCAGTGGCGCTCCAGCAGGGCGCCGCACAGCTGCAGGCCCTGCAGCGTGCCGGGCAGGCCGTGCAGGATGGTCCAGGCTCGGCACAGCAGCACGGCCACGCGCAGGTCCTTGGTGCGCTGCATCAGTGCCGAGGCCTGGCGCTCCACGTCGCGCCAGTCCGGTGGCTCGGCGGGGATGACGGTGTCGCCGAACTGCTGTTCTACCTTGCCCTGCGCAGCGCTTTCCATGGCCTGGAAATCGTTGTCATAGGTAAGGTCCGGGCCGCAGGGCGGCTCGGCGGCGGTCTCGGTCAGCAGGTCCTGGATATTGGCCATGGGCGGGTCGGTGTTGCTTGGGTATGGTGTGGAGTGGACGGTGCGATCTGGACGAACTCAGGCGCCCTTGAACAGCCGGGTGAACAGGCGGCGGTGCAGCACTTCGTGCTGGACCACTTCGTCAGGGGCGTGGCGCGGTGTGGCCGAGATCCACCAGACGGAGGTGGTGGAGCCCGGGCGCATGCAGGCGCGCCAGTCCATGCGCGGCAGGCGCGCGGCGTTGCCTTGCGAGGCGCCCATGTCAAGGTCTGCCAGCAGGCTGTGGATGGAGGCGCTGTCCGGCGTGCGGCCGTCCTGCTGGAACGGCCATTGCAGGGTGGCCAGCCGCTCGTCGAGCTGCTGGGCCGACAGGGGCAGGCGCCGGGCGTCGATGAGAGCATCACGGGCGCCGCTCAGAAAGCGTTCGATGTCCTGGTCCGACGCCGGCATGCCGGAGCTGCCGTCCACCGTGGCCATGATGGCCAGTGGAAAGAGCCGGCCGATGCGGTCGGAGCTGGGCCCGATCACGCCCAGCATGGGCTGGCCCAGGATGGAGGCGGGGCACAGGAAGAACCACAGGGGCGAGTGCACGAAGCGCGTGGACCAGTTGTCGGCCGCATCGCTGCGCAGCTGGTCCATGCCGTTGCGCAGCCACTCGTCCCAGCGCATGGTCAGTGCGTGGGGCATGCGCCGGCCGACGAAATCGCCCTGGCTTGGCAGCTTGCCCCACCAGGCGGCGCAGGGTCGCTGGAGGGTCATGGCGTTCACAGCCGGTCCGGACATTCGAATTCCTCCATGGCCTTGAGCCGGAATGGGTTGAGGACGCTGCTGGTGGTGACTTCCATGCGCAGCTTGCGTCCGTCGATGGTGAAGATCGCCGTGAAACGCTCGGGCGAGTTGCCCGGCAGGATCTGGGCACGGTCGAACAGGCGGTGCAGCGCCCAGGGGCCTTCGGTCACGATGCCGGTGTTCTGGGCGCCGGCGGCCGTGATCTGCAGCCGGGCCTGGCCGGTGCCGCGCGTGCCCGGCCAGGAGACGGCCTTGGGGATTTGCGGGCCGTGCTGGTAGCGCACGATTTCGCCGTCCACGTCCAGCACCATCTGGGAGATGGAGGCGTCCATGTCCAGCGGCTTGATCTCCAGCCGGATGCCGGGCGTGTTGCCGCCTGCGCGGAAGAACACGTCGCGGATGGAGGCCGCGCGCTGGAAGGCGGCCAGCGAGGCAGAGCCCCCCACCGGCGTGCCGTCCACACCCTGCTTGAAGGTCCAGGGCACGGTGGAGATGTCCACCATGGTCTGCAGCTGGGTGCGGAAGAACTCGTCCATGGTGCCGCCGGTGGCGAACAGGCGGGCGAAGTCGTCCGTGGTCACGTCGCGCGTGGCGCTGCGCGTGAAGGGGTAGCGGCCCAGGATGGCCCGGCGGCAGAAGTCGCCGATGGTGGCGTTGAGGTTGCCGCCCAGCGTGCTGCGCACGCTGCTTCCCACGAAGGACGATGTGGACGTGGCCAGGGCCTCGTACATGCTGTTGAGCGGAGGCGGCACGCGCTTGGCTTCCGAGCGCACCTTCTCCAGCGTGCCGCTCAGCGAGGGCGGCACGCCGCCGCCCTGGATCACCTGCTGGCGCGCCGAGGCGATGACGGCCGCCGCCTCGTTGAGCACCTGCAGGCTGGCGGTGATGGGCGCCGGGCCCGAGCCGTTGCTGGTGGCAAGGCGCCGGTATTCGCGGAAGCGGAAGTCCACGATGTCGGCCTCCAGCGTGCCCGTGGCCAGCATGCCGCCCACGTTCAGCGGCTTGCCGGTCAGGCGGCTGAGCTGGTGCTGTTCCTCGCGGATGCGCTGCAGTTTCTCGCCCAGCCAGCTGCTGGTGCTGCCCGAGCTGCCGCCTTCCTGCTGGTCCGGGCGGCGGGCCAGCGTGGTCTCGCGGGCCACTGCGCGGATGAACTGCTCCAGGCTGGAGTTGGCGGACGAGTACAGGCGGGCCTGCTCGCCGGCCTGCTCCAGCGAGGCCGTGCGTATGGGTCGGATGTCGGCCAGGAAGGTTTCCCACAGGCGCGCGTACTCCATCAGGTACAGGCGCTTGACCTCGTTGGCCAGCTGGCCCGTGAGCACTTCCTGGGCCACGCTGCGCCGGCCTTCGGCCTGACCCAGCACCCAGGTTTCCTCCTTGGCCAGCAAGGTGGTGACCTTGGGCAGCTCGTGCAGGAAGAGGCCGTGGTAGCCGTCATAGGTGAACAGGCCGCTGATGCCCTGGGTGAGCGGCTTGCCGCTGGCACGCGCAAAGACCTGGGGCGCCTCGGGACCGCTGGCACGCACCACGCTGAAGTCGGGCGGCAGCTTGTCGCCGGTGTTCAGCAGCTGCTTGAGGCGGCTGTAGGCGCGCTGGGCGGGCGACATCTGGGCCAGGCGCTGGCGCACTTCGGCGACCAGGTTGGCGTCGATGGGCTGGGCGGAGACCACCACGCGGCCGTCGATGAGGCGGTCCAGGTGTTCGGACAGCTGGTCCACCAGGCCGGCCTGCACCAGATGCTGGGGCAGGGTGTTTTCCCAATCGCTGCGCAGCCAGGCCTTGACGAAGGTAGCGTCGAAGTGGTCGGGCTCATAGAGCATGAGATAGGCCTTGAGCGTTTCGTAGCTGGCCTCGGGGCTGCCGGTGCTGACCTGGCGCAGCGAGCGCGCGACATGGCTGCTCAGGCGCGGCAGCCAGGCGTCTTCCAGCAGGCGCAGGTAGGTGGCGTGGGCGGCCGTCTGCACCTTGGGCACCTGCAGCAGGCCCCAGCGCCAGCCCAGCGGGGCCGATTCCTCGAAGCGGCTGCTCTGCGCCACGCGCGCCGCGTGGTTGAGCATGGGCACCAGGGCGACCACGTTGTCGGGGTCGGTGGCCTTGGATTCCTCCACGGCCTGGCGCAGCGTGCCGGCGTTGTCGGCCACTTCGTTCAGGTAGCGCTGGTTGTTCTCGTAGCTCAGCGTCCATGCCAGCGCCGCGCCGCCCAGGGCCAGCAGCAGCGCGCACAGGCCGGCGGCCTGCATCAGGCGCAGCTGGCGCTCTTTCTTGGCGTTGCGCCCGGTCAGGCCGGACTCGTTGAACATCACGTCCTTGAACAGCGACTCCAGGAAGTAGCTGCGGCCCTGCTGCGGCACGGCATCGGCCGGCAGGCGGCCACGCAGCGCAAAGCGGCGCGACAGGGCCGACATCACGCGGTCGAAGGGCATGCCCTCCTGCGTGCCGCTGGTGAAGTAGACGCCGCGCAGCAACGGTTTTTCCTTGAAGCGCGAGGCGGAGAACGCCGCATCCAGCGTGTCGCGCACCACGTCCTTGAGGCCGGCAAACTGCTGGGGCAGTGCGTAGAGCAGGCTGCGGCGCGCAAGGTCGGGCTCGGTCATCAGCCGCTGGGGCAGCAGGCGGTTGATCTGGGCGACCAGGGCGTCGAACTCCTCCATGTACAGGGCGCTGGCGGCCTGCGGGTCGCTGGCGGGCGAGCGCTGGGTCTTTTCGTCATAGGGATAGGTGAAGCCCCAGACCTGGGCGCGCTCCTCGCGGCTCATGGCGCCGAAGAACTCGTTGAAGCCCGCCAGCAGGTCGCTCTTGGTGACCAGCACGTAGACGGGGAAGCGGATGGTCAGCTCCTCGCACAGCTCGCTCAGGCGCAGGCCGATCAGCTGGGCCAGTTGGGCGCGCTCGGCGTCGCTGGCACTGAGCAGTTCCTGCACGCTGAGCGTGACGATCACGCCGTTGACGGGCTGGCGTCCGCGAAAGCGCTTGAGCAGCTGCATGAAGCCCTTCCAGGCTGCCTTGTCCTGCTCCGCATCGCTTTCCTGGGTGGTGTAGCGGCCGGCCGTGTCCAGCAGCACGGCCTGGTCGGTGAACCACCAGTCGCAGTTGCGCGTACCGCCTATGCCGGGGATGGCGCGCTTGCCGAACTGGGCCGCCAGCGGGAAGTCCAGCCCCGAGTTGATCAGGGCAGTGGTCTTGCCAGAGCCCGGCGAGCCGATGATCAGGTACCAGGGCAGCTGGTAGATGTAGCGCTTGTTCCAGCGGCCGAACAGGCCGCCTTCGGTCTGGCCGAAGCGGGTCTTGCTCAGCGTGTCCAGGGCTTCCTTGAAGCGTGACTCCAGCTCGGCCACTTCCTCGGAGCCTGCTGCGGGCGTGCCGTCCGCCTCGCGCGGCGAGGTCAGGCGGGCCAGGCCGGTCATGAGGTGCTCGTTCATGCGCTGTGCGCGCCACCAGCGCAGCAGCAGGCGCAGGAACCAGAGGATGAACAGGCCGGCGATGATCCACCAGCGCACGGTGGGGCTGCCCAGCGGCTGGTAGGGCTGGATGAAGACGAGCGGGCCGACGAACCAGATGAGCAGGCTCAGGGCCACCAGGCCCAGAAGCTCCAGCATGTAGCGGTTGAACAGCCATGAGGCGATGCGACGGATCATGGGATCAGTTCCTGGTCTCGGGTGCGGCAGGCAGGGCCTGCAGTTGCTGGTCACGTTGCTGGGGCGCGACCAGCAGGACGATTTCCACCCGCCGGTTCAGCGCCCGGCCTTCTGCCGTGTTGTTGGGCGCGACGGGGTCGCTGTCGGCACGGCCCTCGGCATGCAGGCGCTGGCGGTCGCGCAGCGAGCCGCCCAGCATCTGGGACACGGCCTGGGCACGTTCCTGCGACAGGTTCCAGTTGGACGGGAAGCGCGCCGTGCGTATGGGCAGGTTGTCGGTGTAGCCGTTGACGACGACCTTGCCCGGCACTTCGTCCAGGGCCGCTGCCACGCGGTGGATGACCTGCACGTAGCGGGGCTTGACGACGGTGGCGGCCGGGTCGAACAGGCCGTCGCCGCGCAGGATGACGGTGCTGCGGTCGGCCTCGTCGCGCACGCTGACC
>NZ_JAELTK010000153.1:0-6543 GCF_016428765.1 Delftia sp. ASV31 | reverse complement strand
GGGCCTGATCGGCCTGGCCGCCACGCTGCGCTTCATGCCGGTGGGCGACCGCTTTGCCGTCAAGCGCTTCGACGGCGTGGGCTATGCGCTGCTGGCCTTCGGCATGGTGGCCGTGTCGCTGGCGCTGGACAGCATGTCGGGCAAGGGCATACACGGCGCCATGGTCTTCGTGCTGCTGATCTTCGGTCTGGCCAGCCTGGCCGCCTACTGGCTGCACGCGCTGCGCCGGCCCGACCCGCTGTTCGCCCCAGAGCTGTTTGCCGTGCGCAGCCTGCGCGTGGGCCTTCTGGGCAACCTGTTCTCGCGCCTGGGCAGCTCCTGCATGCCCTTCCTGATCCCGCTGGTGCTGCAGGTCTGCCTGGGTTTCTCTCCGCTGCAGGCCGGCATGATGATGCTGCCCACGGTGCTGGCCAGCATGGCCATGAAGCGCCAGACCACCACGCTGATCCAGCGCATCGGCTACCGCCGCGTGCTCATGGGCAACACCCTGGTGCTGTCGCTGATGATCGCCAGCTTCGGCACGGTCTCCACGGCGCTGCCGCTGTGGGTGGTCATCGTCCAGCTGCTGATCTTCGGCGCCACCAACTCCATGCAGTTCACGGCCATGAACACCGTCACGCTCAAGGACCTCGATGCCGGCAACGCCAGCAGCGGCAACAGCCTGCTGTCCATGGTGCAGATGCTGGCCATGGGCATGGGCGTGGCCGCCGCAGGTGCGGTGCTGGCCGGTTTCAGCGAATGGTTCGGCGGCGACACGCCGCAGCACACCCTCAATGCCTTCCGCGCCACCTTCGTCTGCATGGGCGCGGTGACGCTGGCCTCGACCATGATCTTCTCGCAGCTCGGCGACGATGAGGATGTGCGGCCCAAGCCTCTGGAGCCGGCCGAGCACGAGTGAGGGCTGTGCATAGCTTTTGAACCCTGAACCGCTGCAATCCACACTTTTGTTGCGGGTTTACCCTTGTTTTTGACAAGGATATATGGCAGCCCGCATAGGAAATATCGAGGCCGTCTTATGCGTTTGGGCGGGGCTGGACTTAATCTCGGGTACATCCGCAGGACTTACGCAAGCAGGAACGCAAACACGCCATCGCCACAGGGCCAGCGGCTTTCTTCCTCGGAGTTTGCGTAAGTCGTGATCCGAACAGTCCACGCACCAGCAGTTGCCCCCACGAGCATGAGCCAGAGCCCCAGTTCCCAACCCATCCGCTTCTATCACCGCGGCCAGATCGTCGAGGTACAGGGGCCGCATCCCACGCGCTCGGTGCTCGACTGGCTGCGCGGCGACGCGCGCTGCACCGGCACCAAGGAGGGCTGCAACGAAGGTGACTGCGGCGCCTGCACCGTGGTCATTGCCGAGCTGGCCGAAGACGGCGCGCCCGACGCCGTGGGCGGCCTGCAGCTGCAGACGGTCAATGCCTGCATCCAGTTCCTGCCCACGTTGCATGGCAAGGCGCTGTTCACGGTGGAGGACGTCAAGGGCCAGTGCGCCGGCAAGCAGGGCTGTGCCACGGGCAAGCCCGCAGGCGGTGCCGAACTGCACCCCGTGCAGCAGGCGCTGGTGGACTGTCACGGCTCGCAGTGCGGCTTTTGCACGCCGGGCTTCGTGATGTCGCTGTGGTCGGCCTACGAGCACCACCAGCAGGCCGGCACGCGCCCCTCGCGCCAGCAACTGGCCGACGAGCTGTCGGGCAATCTGTGCCGCTGCACGGGCTACCGTCCCATCCTGGACGCAGGCCAGCGCATGTTCGACCTGCCCGCCACGCGCATGGCCACCGACCCCGTGGTGCAGGCACTGCAGGGCCTGCGCGCGCAGGATGCCGGCTTGGACTACACCGCGCCCAACGCCGCCCAGGGCGGCCGTGTGGACAGCTTCCACGCTCCGCGCACGCTGGACGAGCTGGCCGCCGTGTGCGAGGCCAAGCCCCGCGCGCGCCTGCTGGCAGGCTCCACCGATGTGGGGCTGTGGGTGACCAAGCAGTTCCGCGACCTGGGCGACATCGTCTATGTGGGCGACGTGGCCGAGATGAAGCGCGTCGAGGAGCGCCGCGGCGCGGGCAGCCTGGACGGCGGCGAGCTGTACATAGGCGCCGGTGCCTCGCTGGAATCGGCCTGGTCGGCGCTGTCGCAGCGCTTCGAGGGGCTGACCGATGTGTGGCTGCGCTTTGCCTCCGTGCCCATCCGGCATGCGGGCACCATGGGCGGCAACGTGGCCAATGGCTCGCCCATTGGCGACTCCCCGCCCGTGCTGATGGCGCTGGACGCGCAGATCGAGCTGCGCAAGGGCGCACGCGTGCGCCGCATGCCGCTGCATGACTTCTATCTGGACTACATGAAGAGCCAGCTGGAACCGGGCGAGTTCGTGCAGGCACTGGCCGTGCCGCTGGACGCTGCACGGCGCCAGACCCGTGCCTACAAGATCAGCAAGCGCTTTGACTGCGACATCTCGGCGCTGTGCGCGGGGCTGGCCATCGAGCTCGATGGCGAGGTGGTGAAGTCCGCCCGCCTGGCCTTTGGCGGCATGGCCGCCGTGGTCAAGCGTGCGGCCCTGGCCGAGGCGGCCATCGTGGGCCAGCCCTGGGACCAGGCCGCAGTGAAGGCCGCCCAGGCCGCGCTGGCCCAGGACTTCAAGCCCATGTCCGACATGCGCGCCAGCGCCGACTACCGGCTCAAGGTGGCGCAGAACCTGCTGCAGCGCCTGTGGCTGGAGACACGTCCGCAGCAACCGCTGCCGCTGCAGGCCACCAGCGTCTGGAGCGTGATGCCCCACGCAGTGCACCAAGGAGCCTGAAATGAACCGCCCCATCGATCCCTCCCTGCTGCACTCGTCCGAGGCCTTTGCGCATTACCTGAAGAACACCGCCTTCCGCGTGGACGAGCGTGCCGAGGCCGGTGCCCACACCCAGGGCCAGCGCGTGGGCATCAGCCGCCCGCATGAGTCGGCCCATCTGCATGTGGCCGGCGAGGCCGCCTACATCGACGACCTGCCCGAGCTGGACGGCACGCTGCACTGTGCGCTGGGCCTGTCGCCCGTGGCCAATGGCCGGCTCAATGCGCTCAGGCTGGATGCCATCCGCGCCATGCCCGGCGTGGTGGCCGTGCTCACGGGCGAGGACATTCCCGGCGTCAACGACTGCGGCTCCATCATCCACGACGACCCCATCCTGTGCAGCGGCGAGATCCGCTACCTGGGCCAGCCGCTGTTCGCCGTGATCGCCGAAAGCCGCGAGGCGGCGCGCCTGGCTGCGGCCCAGGCCAAGGCGGCGGCCGACATCGCGGCCGAACCGCCCGTGCTCACGCCCCAGCAGGCGCATGAGCTGGGCCAGTACGTGCTGCCGCCCATGCACCTGGCGCGCAGCACGAATGAAGGCGGCGCGCGCCGCGCCATGGACGAGGCGCCGCACCGCCTGAAGTCATCGTTCTACGTGGGCGGCCAGGAGCAGTTCTACCTGGAAGGCCAGATCAGCTACGCCATTCCCAAGGAGGACGGTGCCGTCCACCTGTACTGCTCCACCCAGCACCCCAGCGAGATGCAGCACCTGGTGGCGCATGCGCTGGGCGTGGCCTCGCACGCCGTGCATGTGGAGTGCCGCCGCATGGGCGGCGGCTTCGGCGGCAAGGAGTCGCAGTCGGCCCTGTTCGCCTGCGTGGCCTCGGTGGCCGCGACGCGGCTGCGCCGGCCCGTCAAGCTGCGCCTGGACCGCGATGACGACTTCATGATCACGGGCCGCCGCCACTGCTTCTGGTACGAGTACGAGGTGGGCTACGACGACGAGGGCCGCATCCTCGGCGCCGAGATCTCCATGGTCTCGCGCGCCGGCCACTCGGCCGACCTGTCCGGCCCCGTGATGACGCGCGCGCTGTGCCACTTCGACAACACGTACTGGCTGCCCGATGTGTCCATGCACGGCTACTCCGGCAAGACCAATACGCAGAGCAATACGGCGTTCCGCGGCTTCGGCGGCCCGCAGGGCGCGATCGCCATCGAGAACATCATGGAGACGGTGGCGCGCGAGCTGGGGCGCGATGCGCTCGATGTGCGCCGCGTCAACTTCTACGGCAAGACCGAGCGCAATGTCACGCCCTACAGCCAGGTCGTGACCGACAACGTGATCCACGAGCTGGTGGCCGAGCTGGAGACCTGCAGCGACTACCGCGCGCGCCGCGACGCCATCGCCGAGTTCAACGCGGCCAGCCCCGTGCTCAAGCGCGGCCTGTCGCTGACGCCGCTCAAGTTCGGCATCTCCTTCAACGTCAAGCACTTCAACCAGGCCGGCGCCCTGGTCCATGTCTACAACGACGGCTCCATCCTCGTGAACCACGGCGGCACCGAGATGGGCCAGGGCCTGAACACCAAGGTGGCCCAGGTCGTGGCGCACGAGCTGGGCGTGGGCTTCGGGCGCGTGCGCGTCACGGCCACCGACACCACCAAGGTGGCCAACACTTCGGCCACGGCGGCATCGACGGGGGCCGACCTCAACGGCAAGGCCGCTCAGGACGCGGCGCGCCAGATCCGCGAACGCCTGGCCGCCTGCGCCGCCGAGCGCCATGGCGGCCGCGCGGAGGACGTGCGCTTTGCCAACGACCAGGTCCACGTCAACGGCAAGGTGCTGGATTTCAAGGCCGTGGTGGGCGAGGCCTACATCGAGCGCGTGCAGCTGTGGTCCGACGGCTTCTATGCCACGCCCGGCCTGTCGTGGAACAAGGACACCATGCAGGGCCGGCCCTTCTTCTACTACGCCTACGGCGCCGCCGTGAGCGAGGTGGTGGTGGACACGCTGACCGGCGAGTTCAAGCTGCTGCGCGCCGACGTGCTGCACGACGTGGGCCGCTCGCTGAATCCGGCCGTGGACGTGGGCCAGGTCGAGGGCGCCTTCATCCAGGGCATGGGCTGGCTGACCACGGAAGAGCTGGTCTGGCATCCGCAAAGCGGCAAGCTCACCACGCACGCGCCCAGCACCTACAAGATCCCGACGGCCAACGACTGCCCGCCCGTGTTCAACGTGCGGCTGTTCGAGGGCGACAACTTCGAGGACTCCATCCACCGCAGCAAGGCCGTGGGCGAGCCGCCGCTGCTGCTGCCGTTCTCGGTGTTCTTCGCCATCCGCGACGCCGTCTCGGCAGCGGGCGGGCACCGCAGCAATCCTCCGCTGCAATCGCCGGCCACGCCGGAATCCATCCTGCGCGCCATCGAGGCCGTGCAGGCCGCCGGGAGCTGAGCGGACCGGCGCCGCCCCCTCATTCCTTGAATCGGCGCGCAGCGATGCGCGCCACCAGGTCCATGGCCGCCCGGCAGGGTGCCATGCCTTGTGCCGGCCTGGACAGCCGGTGCTCAACCCTGGGCGCTTTCACAACCGTTGCGCCCCGCATGCGAAAACAACACGGAGACAATGCGATGAACTGGATGGAACGGGTGTTCAAGCTCAGTGAGCACGGCACCAATGTAAGAACCGAGCTGGTCGCGGGCCTGACGACCTTTCTGACGATGGCCTACATCATCTTCGTCAATCCCTCGATCCTGGGGGATGCGGGGATGCCCAAGGGGGCCGTCTTCGTGGCCACCTGCCTGATCGCGGCGCTGGGCACGACCATCATGGCGCTGTACGCCAACTATCCCATCGCGCTGGCGCCGGGCATGGGCCTGAACGCCTACTTCGCCTACGTGGTGGTGCTGCACATGGGCTTCACCTGGCAGGCCGCGCTGGGCGCGGTCTTCGTCTCGGGCTGCCTGTTCCTGCTGGTGACGCTGTTCGGCCTGCGGGAGCTGATCATCAAGGGCATACCGCAGTCCATACGCATAGCGATCACCGTGGGCATCGGCCTGTTCCTGGCGCTGATCGCGCTCAAGAGCGCGGGCATCGTCGCCGCATCGCCGGCCACCTTCGTGACGCTGGGCGACCTTCACAAGCCCGAAGTCATCCTGGCCTCGCTGGGCTTTCTGATCATCGTGGTGCTGGACCGCCTGAAGGTGCCGGGCGCCATCCTGATCGGCATCGTCGCCGTCACCGTGGCCTCGTTCTTCTTCGCGGGCAACGAGTTCCACGGCGTGTTCTCGGCGCCGCCCTCCATTGCGCCCACCTTCCTGCAGCTGGACATCAAGTCCGCGCTGACGGGCGGCATCCTCAACGTGGTGCTGGTGTTCTTCCTGGTCGAGCTGTTCGATGCCACGGGCACGCTGATGGGCGTGGCCAAGCGCGCGGGCCTGCTGGTGCCCAGCCGCATGGGCCGCTTCAACCGCTCGCTGCTGGCCGACAGCGGCGCCATCTTCGCGGGCTCGCTGTTGGGCACCTCCAGCACCACGGCCTACGTGGAAAGCGCGGCCGGCGTGCAAGCGGGCGGCCGCACGGGCCTGACGGCGCTGACCGTGGCCGTGCTCTTCCTGTGCTGCCTGTTCCTGTCGCCGCTGGCCGGCGTGGTGCCCGGCTACGCCACGGCGCCTGCGCTGTTCTTCGTGGCCTGCCTGATGCTCAAGGAGCTGACCGAGATCGAATGGGGCGAGACCACCGAGGCCATCCCCGCTGCCGTCACGGCCCTGCTCATGCC
>NZ_JAELTK010000152.1:0-7415 GCF_016428765.1 Delftia sp. ASV31 | reverse complement strand
CCCCCCCCCCCCCCCCCCCCCCCCCCCCCCCCCCCCCCCCCCCCCCCCCCCCCCCCCCCCCCCCCCCCCCCCCCCCCCCCCCCCCCCCCCCCCCCCCCCCCCCCCCCCCCCCCCCCCCCCCCTATTTAGATGTGTATAAGAGACAGATGCCATGCAGTCGCAGTCGCAGTCCCAGTCGTTCAGGGAGCGCCGTATTCGCTCAGCTTCTTGCTGAACCCAAAGGTCCACAGTCGCTGCGTGCGATCGTTGACGTCATTGGTGGTAAAGCGCAGGCTCGCCGCGCCCTTGGCGCATTGGCCGTCGTTCACGATCTTGCCTTCGGCGTCCACCATGCATTTGGTGACGTTCGAGCCTTCGATTTCCTTGCCGCTGGCGTCCAGCACGGCCAGCGAAACACCGAAGTCGGTGTCGTTGGTCAGCGCCAGCGTGTAGTCATCGACCAGTGCCAGGCCTTCGGCCTTCTCGGCCACCCAGCCGGTGGCGTTCAGGTTGAAGAGCCGGGTCTTATTGAGCGTCACGACCTTGGAATAGTCCGAGCCATTGACCGGCTTGCCAGTCAGGCTGCTCTTTTCCAGGTCGGAGCCCAGCGCGGTGATATCGGTGGCGTTGGCCGGAAACTCGATCAGAACCAGGTCGTTGAAGACTTTCTTGTCCTTGCCCGTGCCTTGCTCGATGGCGATGAATTTCCCCTTGCCCAGTGAGACCACATCACCCAGCTTGGCATTGCCGGTCTTGCCCTGGCTGTACCAGCTGCTGTCCACGGGCAAGGCAAACAGGCGGGTTTTTTCGGTGGTCGGGTCAAACTCCACCCAGCGCACAAAGCGAGCGTAGTCGCGCACGTTCTCCGGCTTGCCAGTGGCGTCGGCAACGGCAGCGGTGGTGTAGTCGGCCTTGCCGTCGTCCAGGGGGCTTTGCAGGAAACCGTGCAGCTTGCCGCTGGCCGCATCGATGCTCAGCCCTTCCATGCCACGGTTGGCGCGGCGCTTGGCGAGAATGGCCGGCAGATCGGCCGCGCCAGTGCCGGGCCCGTATTTCTTCTGGATGATGCCGGTCGCCGGGTCGATCTTCACGATGAAGGGTCCATATTCGTCGGACACCCACAGCACATTGCGTGCGGCATCCACCACCACGGATTCTGTGTCCAGGCCGAATTCGCTGTAGCCCTTGGCCTTGCCGGGATAGGTGAAGGAGTCGTCCAAGACTTGCTCGCCCGTGTTGCCTGTGATGCCCCGTGGCTGCACGCGGCCGTTGGCGTTCTGTGTGGCGCTGAATCTGAGCGGCAGGGTGGAGACGAGCCTGGCTCCGTCTTTTCCGAGAGCGATCACGCCGATGGACGGAGTGAAGTTGGGCGAGGGAAACACCGTGGAACTGGCAAAGCCCGCGGGATTGGAGCCGTCGGTGATCTGCGTGACCGGGCCGGTGGTCGCGTTCGGGCCGCGATCGGTGATGGCGTAGAACTCCAGCGTGCCGTCGGCACGCCTGCCCTTCAAGGCCAGGCCCGAACCGTAGGCTGGCAGAAAGCCCTTGGGGAAATCGGCCTTGGTGGCGGGGTGTTGGCCTTCGTAGGGGAAATAGAACCTGTCGTCGAACTGGACGTCCTGGCGCGTGACGGTGGCGCGGATGCTGCCGACGCCGGTGGTCTGCGTCACCGTCTCGGAGCCGGCGACCTGGAGCGGGCGGGTGTCGGCGCAGGCGCTCAGCAAGGCAGCCGCGGCGGCGATCACTGCCATCAGGCAGGAAGAAGAAGTGGGGGGGCGCATGGCGAGTAGGTCTTGAGAAGAAGAGGCAAGCCTGATAGGCAGATAGGCAGATCGGCAGGCCCTGCGTGGCAAGGGCCTGCCCAAGCTTGAAGGCTTCGTTTCTGGAAAAGGCGCTGTGCCGCTCAGAACGAGTGGCTGATGCCCAGATCCACACCGGTCGAGCCGGCGTTGGCCACACCCGCAGGGCCGCCGATCAGGCCGACGCTGGCGCCGTTCTTGTTGTTGACACGCGCCAGCCCGGCGTACAGAGAGGTGCGCTTGGAGAAGTCGTAGACATATCCGATCGAATATTTGTCGGCCTTGCCGCCGCTGCGCGTGAGGGCAGAGGCGTTGCCGCTGAACTTGGCGCTGGCGTACTTGATGCGCAAGCTGCCTTGCCCCATGGGGATGGTCGCGCCCAGGTAGAAACCGTCCACTTTCCCGGAGGTTGCGCCGTTGACGGGTTCCCACTTCAGGCTGTTGTATCCGCCATTGAGCAGGAAACTGCCGAAGTTGTACGAGGCGCCCAGCACCAGGTCTTCGAGATCGCTGGTTGCAGCGATGGCGCTGGGCGAAGCCACGGCCGCGGTACCGTCGATCCTGCCGTAGCCGATACCCACGTTCAGCGGGCCAGAGCGATAGCCCAGGTTGCCGCCTATGTACCTGCGGGCCTTGCTTGCGCCAGAGCCGGAGGCGTTCTCGTCGCCAAAGGAAACCGAGAACTGGCCATAGACACCGCCCAGGTCGCTCGGCAGGAAGTAGCCCACGGCGTTGCTGATGCGCGTGCGGTCAACCACGCCGCTTTGGCTGGCGGCGTTATAGGCAGTCTGGCGGATCGTCTGGAACAGATTGGCCTGCACACCGGTGGTGGTGTCGGGGCCCGCGAAAGCGGTGAAGATGTTGTAGCTGGGGGTGTAGTCGCGACCCAGCCGGATTTCACCCCAGGAATTGTTGCTCAGCCCGATCGTGGAGCGGCGCTCGAAGCCAAGGGAGCCGCTGCTGCCGCCAGTGCCGACATCGGGGTTGAGGCCGCCTTCAAGCCAGAGCTGAGCTCTGTTGCCGCCACCGAGGTCCTCCGTGCCGCGCAATCCAAGCAAGCTGGTCTTGCCTTGGCTGGAGTTCAGTGCATTGAGCCTGTTGCTGCCGGACTTGGCAATGGTGACACCGACGTCCACCACACCAAAAATGGTGACGGAAGATTGTGCCAAGGCCAAGCTGGAAGAAGAGGCGAAGAATGTGCCCATCGCGAGTCCCAGAATGCGCGAGCACGTTTTTTGATTTTTCATTGGCGAGATACGAACTGAACTTATTAATGAGAATGACGGTAGCCTCCTGCCACCGCTGCGGGAACTCTAGGCAACACATAAGTATTCTTCGTGACAGCTGTGCTGTGTGACATGAAAGTCACAGCAGCGGCGGTGCCTGCGGCACGTTTCCTGCAGGGAAGCCCTCTCGCCGCCCCCTTCAGCCATGGCCTGCACGACGGGGCAGATCATTCATTGCCGATTTGTTTGATTCATATTCGAGAAATTGGCGGAAATATGCATTCTTTTGCCATTTTCCCAATAAGGTTCTCGACTTCCATATTTTCAATGGCACATTTCGAGCGTTCGTCGATCGATTCATCAGTCATTGGGGACCCAAATTCAGCCCATTGCACGGCCAGTTCAACCCCATAGTCCCTGGGAGGGCGAAGTCCCACAAGAATTGCCGCACCGAGGACTGCAGCCTCAACATCGGTCGCACCAGCAGTCACAGCTATGATCCCCAGGCAGCATCGCCGTCCCCGCCAGCGGCGAGCTGCCCCCTCTCCTCCACCCAACGCCCCGCTCCACCCCCCCATGATCCAAGAGTCCGAAGAGATTGCCCTGCTTCGCGAGGAAAACGCCCGGCTGCGGGCGCAGCTGGCGATTGCCACGGCGGGCCATGCCAGCGCCGTGCAGGGCGCGGGCGCCAGCGATCAGGACCCTTTCGATGCGCAGGTCGCGGACCAGAAAACGCTGTTTTCGGATTTCATCGAGCATCTGCCGATAGGCCTGTGCCTGGTGAGCAAGGGTGGCAAGGTGCTGATGTCCAACCCGGCCTACCGCCATTTCCTGCCGGACACCCCCATCCCTTCGCTGCTGTCGGCCGAGGAGGACCGGGGGCGCTGGCGCAGCTGGGACAAGGACGGCAAGCCCGTTCCCCGCGACCAGTTTGTGGCTGCCCGCGCGTTCCGCGGGGAGCTGGTGGTGCCGGGCGTTGAGTGCGCCTATGACACGCCTCAGGGGCGCGAAGTCTGGACGCGCGTGTTCGGGGTGCCGCTGCGCAATGCAGACAAGGAAGTCGTGGCCACGGCCATCGCCATTTTGGACATTGATGCGGAACGGCGGGCGCTGGACATGTTGCGCCAGAGCGAGGAACGGCTGGATGCGCTGGTGCGCTCTTCCTCGGAAGTGCGCTACTCCATCAGTGCGGACTGGAGCGAGCTGCACCAGCTGGCAGGCGGCGGGTTCATCCCCGACACGCAGGCGTCCAACACGAACTGGCTGGAAGACTACATCCCCCCGGAGGACCGCGACCTGGTGCGCGCGGAGATCGCGCGGGCCATCCGCACGAAGACGGACTACGTGATCGAGCACCGGGTGAACCAGGTCGATGGCAGCGTGGGCTGGGCGTTCTCGCGCGCCGTGCCGCTGTTCGATGCCGCAGGCGCCATCACCGGCTGGCTGGGAGCGGCCTCCGACATCACCGAGCGCAAGCAGGCCCAGGCCGCGCTGGAGCGCTTGAATGCCACGCTGGAGGAACAGGTGGCAGAGCGCACGGCCGACCGCAACGCGCTGTGGCAGCTGTCATCCGACATCATGATGCGCTGCACGTTCGAGGGCATCATCACTGCGGTCAACCCGGCCTGGACCGAGGTATTGGGCTGGCGTGAAGACGAGCTGCTGGGCACGACGCTTTTTCATCTCATCCATCCGGAGGATCTGGCGCGCACCATCCAGGACACGCAGGAGCTGGCCACAGGCATGGCGCATGCCCGGTTTGACAACCGGTATCGCCATCGGGACGGGAGCTACCGCTGGATCTCCTGGTCCACCCGTTCGGCGGCAGGCCGCATCAACGCGGTGGGCCGCGACATCACCTCCGAAATGGCCAAGGCCGAAGCGCTGGCCAAGGTGCAGGAGCAACTGCGCCAGTCGCAGAAGATGGAGGCCGTGGGCCAGCTGACGGGCGGCCTTGCGCACGACTTCAACAACCTGCTGGCGGCCGTCATGGGCAATCTGGAGCTGCTGCAGCGGATGCTGGCGCGCGGCCAGGTGGACAACCTCACGCGCTTCATCCATGGAGCGCAGGGGGCGGTGCGGCGCGCCGCCACGCTCACGCAGCGGCTGCTTGCGTTCTCGCGCCGGCAGATTCTGGACTCCAAGCCCACCGATATGGCCGCGCTCCTGGCCGATTTGGAGGACCTGCTGCGCAGGACGGTGGGCGCCAGCGTGGACATCGACATCGTGCCGGCAGCCCATCTGTGGCATGCGCAAATCGATGGAACGCAGCTGGAGAACGCCATCCTGAACCTGTGCATCAACGCCCGCGATGCCATGCCCGAAGGCGGCCGGCTGACCATCAGGACAGCCAATATCGAGCTTGAAGAGGCGGCAGCCCGGGAGTGGGATCTTCCGCCGGGCGGCTATGTATCGCTGTGCGTCACCGATACGGGCACCGGCATGTCGGAGCAGACCATTGCACGCGCCTTCGAGCCGTTCTACACCACCAAGCCAGTGGGCCATGGAACAGGGTTGGGGCTGTCGATGATCTACGGCTTCGCGCGGCAATCGGGAGGAGCGGTCAGGATCTTCTCCCAGCCGGGCCAGGGCACCACGGTCTGCCTGTATCTGCCCAGGTGCGACGCCGCGCCCGTTGCGGAACGCGCGGTCGATGCGGCACGGCAGGTGGTGGTTCCTGCCCAAAGGACCTTGCTGGTCGTGGATGACGAAGCCCCGATCCGCCATCTCATCGACGAGGCGCTTGTCGACCTGGGCTACACGGTGCTTGCCGTGGCCGATGCAGCCGCCGCGCTTCAGGTACTGCGTGCCGGAACCCGGGTGGACATGCTTATCACGGACATGAGGCTTCGCGGCGGAATGAACGGCAAGCAGCTTGCCGACGAGGCACGCCTGGCCTGGTCCGACCTGCCGGTGCTCTTCATCACCGGGTTCACCGAGGCATCTCCGCTCAGCCAGGAAAACCTGCACCCCGGGACGCAGCTTCTGACCAAGCCGTTCACATTGGATGCGCTGGCGCTCAAGGTGGCGGAGATTCTGGGCAGTACCGACGCTGTGCAATCGGACTGAAGCTGGCACATGGGCATGTGGGCATGTGGGCATGTGGGCAGAGTCGATCGCCGACTACAGAGGGGCACTGTCAAAGCGGGAAGAGCACTCAGTGCCCAGCGCCTGACTGTCAACTTGGTAGATTGCAGAGTAAGGCGAGAAATCGTTTTTCTTTCTCAAGGAAAAGGCATCCGGGCAAACCTCAATCATTTCGCGCAGGTGAGAAGAATAAGGGCCGTAAGTCCATTCTCCTGCATCGAAAATATATTCAGGTTTGAAATTGGCAAGTTCTTCAAGAAAGTCCTTGGGTGTCAACACACTCCTGTGTAGCTCTGGCCGGCCAATGATGGTCCTGTTGAAGAACATGCCATATTGATAGTTGCTGACAACAAAAATTCTTCGCTGATTATCTATGATATCTCGATACACATCATTTGATTCGTCTCCAAATTGAGATATGAAAATTGCCTTATTCCCATCTTGCAGATTTGAATAATTCCGCTGATATGCAAGATATACGGATGAAGTCAACAGAACTACAGACACCGCCACGCAAATCGTATCCGTTGGAATTCTCTCTTGAAAATTGAAGATCCTTGGTTGTCTTGAAATACCATCAATACATGGATATCTTTGAATCAGCAGATAATTGGAAAGAGCCGTGGACACAAACAGAACATGGATTCCATGGCGTTGTTCATAAGCACCTACGGTAAACCAAATAACCAGGAATGGCAGGACACAAAGAATCCAGAAAACCCTGCCCCTACCTGAAAACAAGGAGACCAGCATCGTCCCAATGAGAAGCATGCCCATATCCGGGGAATCGACGATGTACTTTTTCAGGGATAGCATGACTGACGCCATCAATCCGCCATTTTTCTTCACGATATCAAGCACTCCTTGATTTCCCGTGAACTCCGGGGCAACAAAGAGGGGCCATATTGCCGCGAGCAGCATCGCTACAATGCACGCGGCTAATGCCGCAGGCCGCCATTTCCAACGCCACACGCCATAGATTATCAGCATGGGAAGCGAGGCAAGGCACCAGACCAATCCGGGTTGTTTGGTGAGAGATGCCAACAAACCGCAGAACAGCGACAGCATCAAGGGACGCAATTTGGCAGGCTTCTCGGAATACTGCAACAAGAGCGTGAAGCTCAATAGAATCAATGCCGTAGCAAGCGGATCGGCATAGGCCCAAAACAGCAGATTTCCAAAACTTGCCAATGCTCCGAAAGTGAGCAGCAATGTCAGCCAGTTGATGAGTTGGCTGGAGCTCCTTGCAACAAGGTCGGAAAATGCAATAACGATGACGAGAGCGGGTATGCCGCACACAAGCTTCGCTGCGAAATGTGAGACG
>NZ_JAELTK010000151.1:0-7544 GCF_016428765.1 Delftia sp. ASV31 | reverse complement strand
GTCGGGCTGCAGGGTGTAGTCGTCGCCGATCAGCTCCAGCTTGATCCAGGGCGTCTCGAAGACTTCGCGTGCCATCTGGGCCGTGGTCACGGCTTCCTGCACGGTCATGCAGCCGGCGGTGTTGGGCAGCACGGGCACGTTGAGCTTTTTGAGCAGTTCCCAGAAGCTGGCGCCGGTCTCGGCGGCATTGCTGCCCTGGCGGCGCAGCGAGGCCGTGACCATGGCCGGGCGCGCGCGCTGCACGGCGGCTTCCAGCACGGCGGGCGAGGGGTAGCGGGAGGTGCCCAGCAGCAGGCGGCTGTCAAAGCGCTGGCCGTACAGGACCAGGCTGTCGTCGGAGGAAGAGGCGGAAGTCGTCATGGCGTGAGGCAATGGGAGAGTCGGATGGGGCATCAGCCGCCGGTCACCGGCGAGATCACTTCGAGGCGGTCGCCGTCGTTCAGCGCCTGCTCGGCATAGCGGGCCTTGGGTACGAAGACGGTGTTGATGGCCACGGCAAAGGGCGGGCGCGGTGCAAGCTGGGCCAGCGCGTCGGCCACGGTGGCTCCGTCGCTCAGTTCGGTCGCTTGCTGGTTGATGGTGATGTTCATGGCGGCTGGGGGGAAACGAAAGGCGGGTACGGGGGCTTGTTCGATCTTAGGCAGGGCCGGGCCTGGCGACCCTGCATGCATGTCCGGTCTGTTGTGCGTGAAAGTGCCGTGCGTGCCGTTCAGGCGGCTGCCTTGTGCTGCGATGGCGCATGCTCGACGGCAACATCGAAGCGGCGGGCCAGTTCGGAATCGCCGCTGTCGAGCAGCTCCAGCACCACGTCCAGCATGGCCGGCGCGATCATGAAGCCATGGCGGTACAGGCCGTTGACCTCCATCACGCGCGGCGCGCTCCAGCGCACGGCCGGCAGATTGTCGGGCAGGGTGGGGCGGCACTGGGTGGCGATCTCGACGATGCGGCCCTCGGCAAAACCCGGATGCACGGTGTAGGCGGCGCTGAGCAGCTCCAGCGTGGAGCGCACGCTGGCCGGCGACATGTCGTCGGACTCGATCTCGGTGGCGCCGATGACGAAGAGGTGGTCCTCCTTGGGTGCGATGTAGATCGGGTAGCGCGGATGGATCAGGCGCGTGGGCCGCTGCAGCGTGACCTCGGGCGCGTGGATGCGCACCACCTCGCCGCGCACGCCGCGCAGCGCAGGCCACTGGCCGCGTGCGCCCAGGCCCCGGCAGTCCAGCACCCAGTCGGGCTGGCCCGGCGTGCCGGGACGGAAGTCGGCCAGCTCGCGCGGCTGGTTCCAGTGCTGCTCCACGCCCAGGCGGGTCAGCGTGGCGTGGAGTGAGGCCAGCAGCTGGCGGTTGTCCAATTGGCCCTCGCCCTGCAGGTACATGGCCTGGGCAAAGCGCCGCTCAAGCGCGGGCTCGCAGTCGTGCAGGGCCTGGTCGGCCAGCGGCTGCAGCGCGGGAAGGCTGGGGTTGATGCGGCGGTTTTTCTCCAGCAGGCCGAAGAAGCGCTGGGCATCGCCCGCGTCCTGGCGGTGCCAGAGGATGAGGGTGCCGTTTTGCTGGAAGAACACGGGCGCATCGAGCTGGGCCAGCAGTTCGGGCCAGCGCGTCAGGCCGTGCTGGCCCATGCGCACCACGCCGGGCTCGGTGATGGCCGATTCGGCCAGGGGCGCGAGCATGGCGGCTGCCACGCGGGCCGCGGCGCCATCGCCTTCGGGGCCGTGGGCGTCGTATACGGCAATGCCGTGGCCGCGACGGGCCAGCGCCAATGCCAGCAGCCGGCCCATGAGGCCGCCGCCCAGAATGGCGATGCGGGAAGAAGCTTGTAGAACGGACATGTGCATCTGGTGGTCAAGTGCGCCCATGCCCGTGGGACTGCCGGCCGGCTGTCCGCGCACAGGGCATGTGCTGGACAAAACGCGGCGTACCACCCCGATTGATTGAAACTCCCCACGCCAGCATGACCTGGATCGGGTGCAGGGGCGCTGCGCGGCAAGGTGCCTGTGGTGCAGGCTTGTGCGGCAGGGGGCTGGTCGCCCCGGGGCCCCAGGGTGTTTCTCAGTCACGCATCGGTGAGGCGGGCCAGGCCCTGTTTCACCGACGGGACACCCCTGTTTCGTCCGTCAGCAGGCATTACAGCACATCCCGCAGCTGCCGGTATTGACCATGCGCATGGGTGATAATTTTCGCCCATGACTGCCGACCACTCCCCTTCGACCGCCGCATCCCCCGAACCGGCTCCCGCCGCGCGCAAGCGCTATGCCCGCGTGCTCATCATCGCGGGCTCCGACAGCGGCGGCGGCGCCGGCATACAGGCCGACCTCAAGACCTGCAGCGCCCTGGGCTGCTACGGCATGACGGCCATCACGGCCATCACCGTACAGAACACGCTGGGCGTCAGCGGCATCCACGGCATTCCCGTGGACATACTGCGCGGCCAGATCGATGCGGTGGTCGAGGACATCGGCGCCGACGCCGTCAAGATCGGCATGCTGGCCACGCCCGAGGTGGTGCAGGTGGTGGCCGATGCCATCCGCCGACACCAGCTGCGCAACGTGGTGCTGGACCCCGTGATGGTGGCCACCAGCGGCGACCGGCTGATCGCGCCGGAAACCGCGTCCGTGCTGGTGCGCGAGCTGTTCCCCCTGGCCACCGTGGTCACGCCCAATCTGGACGAGGCCGCACTGCTGCTGGGCCGCTCCATTGAGGGCATAGATGCACTGGACGGCGCCGTGCAGGAACTGCTGGCGCTGGGCGCGCCTGCCGCCTTGCTCAAGGGCGGGCACTTGCCGGGCGATCTGGTGGTGGACCTGCTGGGCCATGGCAACGGCCAGCGGCTGCGCCTGCAGTCGCAGCGCATTGCCACGCACAACGGGCACGGCACGGGCTGCACGCTGTCTTCGGCGATTGCCTCTCACCTGGCGCTGGGCCTGCCGCTGGAGGCGGCCGTGGCCCAGGCGCGCGAGTACATCCTGGGCGCGATTGCGGCCGGCGCCGATGTGTTCACGGGCGCCGGCCATGGCCCGCTGAACCACGGTTATGCGCCGCGCGCGCAGGTCGTTGTCAACGGCTGAACGTCAGCCAGACGTCCAGGTAATCAGCCCAGGTCACCAGCCCCAGGTCAGGCTGCGCGCCACCCAGCCCTTTTGGCCGTTGTCGCGCTGGACCTGGGCCCAGGAGCCCTGTTTCCTGAGCGTGCGCACCACTTCCATTTCAGCCAGCTTGCCCACCACGCGATGGTTCTGGCCCGGGCCGGCGCGCAGGTTGGCGGTGCGCCCGGTCACCACCATGTGCGGGGTCTTGCCGGTCAGCGGCGCATGCACCCAGCCCAGCGTGCTCTCGTTGTCCCTGACGCGCAGCCACTGGCCCTTGCGCTGCACCACCTGCAGCGGATAGCCCTTGCCCAGTTCCCACAGCGTGGCCGAGCGCGTGGTGGGCTGCTGCCGCACATTGACGCTGGTGCCCTTGACGCTGACGAACTCGCGCGCATGGGCGACGGCCGGGGCCAGGGTGGTGGTGAGGACGGCGAGGGCGGTGGCGGCTGCGGCCAGCCAGCGGGCGGCACGGCGTTGATTGCGAGGCACGGGAACGGGTCTCCTTTCGTTCGAGGTCGGCTGGCGCGCGGAGACTTTCCAGCGCGGGCCGAGCCCAGGGAAAGCGCGTGGGATCAGGCGATGCCGCTATAGTTCCTGAATGAAACTGACGGGCGGCACCCCGGGTTCGCCTGCAATCGCCCGGGCTTGCCGTACGCTTGCCGCACCACAGTGTTTTCCAGGAGGGCTTGTATGCACCATGCTGTTTCCCGATCCGGCGCGCAGGGCCGGCACGCGGCGATTCTGACGGCCTGCCTTGCGGCGGGACTGGCGGATGTCCAGGCGCAGGAGGCCCAGGCCGTTGCCGCCGCCGCCGAGGGCCGCGACGCGGCCAAGGCGCAGGAGGGTGTGGTGAACCGCCCCGAATTCGGCCCCGCGCTGCTGGCGGCCGCCCAGGCGGGCGAAGCGCTGCAGGTGCGCGACTGGCTCAAGCGCGGCGCGCCGGTGGATGTGCGTGATCCGCAGGGCAACACTCCGCTGCTGCTGGCCGTGCGCGGCAACCATGTCGAGGTCGCGCGCTCCTTGCTGGTCCACGGGGCCAATCCCAATCTCAAGAACGACCTGCAGGACAGCGCCTATCTGCTGGCCGGTGCCCTGGGCCGGCTGGAAATCCTGCGCATGACACTGTCCTATGGTGCCGACCTGCAAAGCGTCAACCGCTACGGCGGCACGGCGCTGATCCCCGCCTGCGAGCGCGGCCACGTCGATACCGTGCAGGCCTTGCTGGCTGCCGGTGTGCGGGCCGACCATGTGAACCGGCTGGGCTGGACCTGCCTGCTCGAAGCCGTTTTGCTGGGCGATGGTGGCCCGCGCTACCAGGACATCGTGCGCCAGCTGATCACGGCGAAGGCGGACCTCAGCCTGCCCGACAAGGACGGCGTCACGGCCCTGGCCCACGCCCGCCAGCGCAGCCAGCATGAGGTGGAGCGGCTGCTGCAGGAGGCGGGAGCGCGCTGATCGACGCAAGCGAAAACGCCTGAAATCGAGGTCTGAACACCAGAATCAGACGGATCTGATTGCTTGGGAAAGGTCTTGTTGCAAATGATTTCCATTTTCAACAAAGGCCCTTGCCATGCGCACTTCAGATTGCCGTTCCCGACCTTTTGTCTCCGGCCCCCAGTCATGCCTTTATTCGGTCTTCGCTGCGGCGCTGGTCACACCCGCATACGCGCAGGAGGTGCCCCCTGAGGATCGCCAGGTCCAGCTGGCGCCGGTCACCGTTTCGGGGCCGCGCACCACCGGCTCGCGCACCGAGGCATCCGACTCGGTCAAGTACGCCAAGCCGCTGCTGGACGTGCCCCAGACCATTACGGTGGTACCGGGGCAGGTGCTCCAGGAGCAGAACGCCCTGAGCCTGCAGCAGGCGCTGTCCAATGTGTCGGGCATCACCTTCAATGCGGGCGAGGGCGGTGCAGGCTCTGGCGACAGCATCAACATCCGCGGCTTCAGCGCCAACGCCAACCTGCAGATCGACGGGCTGCGCGACAGTGGGCAGAACAACCGCAGCGACCTCTTCAACACGGAGTCTGTCGAAGTCATCAAGGGCCCGAACTCGGTCTTTGGCGGGGCAGGCACCTCGGGCGGCAGCATCAACTTGATCAGCAAGCAGCCCAAGGCCCATGACTTCACCGAGGCCGACGCAGGCCTGGGCACGGCCAGCTACCGGCGCCTCACGCTCGACACCAACCGGGTGCTGGCTGGCGGCAAGGCCGCCATGCGCCTGAACCTCATGGGCCATGACAGCGACGTGGCCGGGCGCGACACCATCTTCAAGCGGCGCTGGGGTGTGGCGCCCTCGCTGGCCCTGGGATTGAATTCGCCCACGCGCGTGACTCTCAGCTTCTTCCACCAGAACGATGACAATCTTCCCGACTTTGGCGTGCCGGCCTTTCGCGGCAAGATGCTCGATGGCGTCTCGCGCAATGCCTATTTCGGCTGGCGCAACCTTGACCGGGAAAAGATCAGCCAGAATGCCCTGACCGCGAAGATCGAGCATGACTTCGCCTCGGGCGCCAAGCTGCAGAACCTCTCGCGCTACTCGCGGCTGAGCCGCGATACCGTGATCTCTGCCTCGCATGTCGATCTCCGGGGCATGCAGCCTGGCTACTACCGGCCCGCAGGGCCCCAGGCCTATGGCCGCGATGCGGCCACCACCCTGTGGATCAACCAGACCAACCTGACCCAGCGCTTCGACACAGGCGTTTTGGGGCATACGCTGATCACGGGCTTCGAGATCGCGCGCGAGACCTATGACCGCACCACCTCTTCCTACAACATCAACCGGCAGTTCCCGGCCGGCGGCTATCCGCTGGCCCGTCCGCCCGGATACTGGACGGGCACGACGGACTTGCAAAACAGCGGAAGGAACGAAACCAGCCTGGACACCCGCGCGCTGTATGCCACCGACTCCATTGCGCTGGGTCCGCGCTGGGATCTGAACCTGGGCCTGCGCTATGACTGGATCGACGGGCGCTCCAACGCCACAACGGCCGCTGGCGTGCGCACCTCGGTGGACAGCTCCGACGGCCGGCTCAGCGGCCGCACGGCCCTGAGCTTCAAGCCCGCCGACAATGGCCGCATCTACCTGGCCTACGGTACGGCCTTCAATCCTTCCGCCGAATTCCTGGTCTCCACGGGCTCGGGCCTGGATGCGGCCACGGCCTCGCTGGCACCCGAGAAGAACACCAGCCTGGAACTGGGAACCAAGTGGGATGTGCTGGACCGCCAGCTGGCGCTGACCGGCGCCCTGTTCCAGGTGGACAAGACCAATGCCCGTGAGCAGATGGCCGATGGCAGCTATCTGCTGGCCGGAGAGCAGCGCGTGCGCGGGCTGGAGCTCGGTGCCGCAGGCAAGGTGACGCCGCAATGGGATGTCTTCGCCAACTACACCTTCATGGCCAGCAAGACCCTCAAGTCATTGAACGAGCCTGCGCGTGTGGGCCAGGCGCTGGGCAATACGCCGCGCCATTCGCTGAACCTGTGGACCACCTATGCATTGCCCCAAGGCTGGACGGTGGGCTATGGGGTGCGCTTCGTGGGCACGCGCAATGTCACCTCGGCAGGCGATGGGAAACTCTCTGCCTATTGGGTGCACAGCGCCATGGTCGGCTATGAACTCAACCGGCAATGGAAGCTCAGGCTCAATCTCGAAAACATCGGCAATAAGGCCTATGTGGCCGGCGTGCGCCAGCGCCTGGGCGAGCAGTCGCGTTCCTCGGCCGTTGAATACGGCGAAGGCCGTTCGGCCAGGGTAACGGCAACCTATCAGTTCTGAGCCTCGGGATTCGTTCTTTAGCGCGCGGCCAATTCGGGTGTGCAGCAGGTGTTGACACACCAGCTGGTAACGCAGCAATCGCCAGCGCGCTTGGGAGGGTCTGCAAACCTCGTTTAGCAGACCCTGTTCATGCCAAAGACGGCATGGCCTGCCCAGTTGAGCCGCTATCTGCCTTCTAAAGCCCATTTAACAATCTCACCGTGCTTGGTTTGGGCCTTGCACTCCATTTTTGCTCCTCGATGGCTTCCCCTGGGATCCCTGTGAAATCTCGTTTCTGAAATTTTATCCAATCAGATCAATAAGTTGCGATCGATAGGTTGCTAATAAAAGGCGGGTCGCAAACTCTATTTAAGGGGTTGGCTTGAAATGGCAATCTCAAGTTATTGCCGGGGATTAGATATAAGGTCAATGGCTAGAACTGAATTGCATGCTACTTGTGAGGCTATTGGGTTATCAGTGGTTCTATCTTTTATAATTTTTTGATTGAATGAAAATTCAAGGCGGCGTTTTCTTGGATGAATAGGTTAATTGTTATTTAACATTAAAGAGTGTGCTGGGTTTAATTATTTAATTTAGGTGAAATAATGTCTTTAAAGATCATTCCTGCAGCTGTCTCTTATACACATCTAAAATGGGGGGGGGGGGGGGGGGGGGGGGGGGGGGGGGGGGGGGGGGGGGGGGGGGGGG
>NZ_JAELTK010000150.1:0-7880 GCF_016428765.1 Delftia sp. ASV31 | reverse complement strand
GGTGTAGGGACGCAGCGCCAGATGGGCGATGCCCAACTGCTCCAGGCAGCCCAGCGCCAGGGCACGGTCGGCACTTGAAGGCCGGGCCAGCGCAGGCAGGCGCGCGGCACGGCCCATGAGCACCATGTCCAGCGCTTCGAAGCCGAAGACGCCGGCCTGCGCCTGGGGCACATAGCCCACGCGCCGCGCAAACTCGGCACGCGGCCAGCTGTGCACGGGCTGGCCCTGCACGCGCACCTCTCCGGCCAGCGGCGCCAGCAGGCCCAGCACGGTGCGGAACAACGTGGTCTTGCCGCAGCCGTTGGGGCCCAGCAGGCACAGCACCTCGCCTGCGGAAATGGCCAGGTCCAGCCCCTGGCTGACGCGCAGCCGCCCATGGCCCGTGGCCAGGGCCAGCGTCTGCAGCACGGGCGCCGTGGGCATTTCAGTCATTGCGGCCCGTGCGCGAAAGCAGGTAGAGGAAGAAGGGCGCGCCGACCAGGGCCGTGAGAATGCCCAGCGGCAGCTCGATGCGCGCCGCGCTGCGCGCCAGGGTGTCGGCCGCAACCACGAAGCCCGCGCCCAGCAGTGCCGAGGCCGGCAGCAGGCGCACGAAATTGGGGCCGACCAGCAGGCGCGCCACATGCGGCACCACCAGCCCCACCCAGCCGACGATGCCGGCCAGCGATACGGCGGCCGCCGTGCCCAGCGTGGCACAGGCCACCAGCAGCAGGCGCAGGCGTGCTACGGGCACGCCCAGGGCCAGCGCCTCCTCGTCGGGCAGGCCCAGCAGGTTGATGCGCCAGCGCAGCAGCATCAGGGGCAGCAGGGCGCACAGCATCACGGGTGCCGTGGAACCCAGCTCGGGCAGGGTCACGGCGCTCAGGCCGCCCATGAGCCAGAAGGTGATGGATGGCAGCTGCGTATTGGGGTCGGCCAGCGTCTTGATCAGGGCGATGCCCGCGCCCAGCAGCGCTCCCAGCGCAATGCCGGCCAGCACCAGGACCAGCACCGGGTCATGGCGGCGCACGCTGGCGCTGATGGCCACCACCACGGCCACGGCGGCCAGCCCGCCGCCAAAGGCCAGGGCCTGCACGGCCGCCATGGACCAGCCCAGGAAGATGCCCAGCACCGCGCCCAGGCCGGCACCGGCCGAGACGCCCAGGATGTCGGGCGAGACCAGCGGGTTGCGGAACATGCCCTGGTAGGCCGCGCCTGCCGCCGCCAGCGTGGCGCCCACGGCCAGGCCTGCGGCGATGCGCGGCAGGCGGATGTTCCAGAGCACGGTCTCGGCGCTGGCGGACAAGGGCGAGGCTGTGCCCATTGCGCGCGCCAGCAGCGACTGCCACAGCTGCTGCGGCGCGATGGAGAACTGACCCGCCGCCAGCGCCCACAGCAGCACGGCGGCCAGCAAGGCCAGCGCGAGCACCCACCCCAGGCGGCGGCCTGTGGCAGGCATCAACGCGCAGTCTCCATCAGCCTGCCCAGCGCTGCGGGCGACAGGTCGGCGCCGTAGAACAGGCGGTAGAAGTCGCGCACCTCGCGTTCCAACGGCGGCAGTCCCTGCAGGGCCGGCGCCTGCGGGTGGAGCTTTTCCAGCAGCCAGCGCACACCGATCAGCCGGTTGACGCCGGGCGGCCCGTCCAGCCAGCCGAAGGGCCAGACCGGCGCGCAGTGCACGCGGCCCGAGCGCACGGCGGCCACGCCGCGCCACAGCGGGTCCTTGCGCATGCGCTCGGCAAGGCCGGGTTCCTGCGTGACGATGACCTGCGGGTCCCAGGCCAGGATCTGCTCCATGGACACGCGTGTCAGTCCGCCGCGCCCTGCATCGGCCGCCACATTGCGCCCGCCCGCATATTCGACGGCTTCCACATTGATGGAGCCCGCCAGCCCCGTTTCCAGGCCGTTGGCGCTGCGCGCGAAGTACACGCGCGGGCGCTCGGCCGGTGCCAGGCCCTGGGTGGCACGCTGCGCCAGCGCCGCCACGGCATCGGCATGGCGGGCCAGGGTTTCGCCACGTGCGGCCTCGCCCAGCAAGGCGCCAACCTCGCGCAACTGGCGTGCGTGGTCGGCCAGCGAGCCCTGGATCAGCACGCAGGGCAGGCCGGTCTGGCGCGCCAGCCGCTCGGTGGCCGAGATGTAGGTGGCATCGGCCGTGCCGGCGTCCAGCACTAGGTCGGGCTGTAGTTTCAGCAGCGACTCCAGCGGCATGGTGCTGCCGCGCCCGGACAGGCGGCCCAGATGCGGCAGCGCCTGCAGCGTGGGCCCCAGATAGGCGCGCGAGACATCGTCCAGCTGCTGGGGCCAGCCCAGCAGCTTGTGCGGTGCCAGCGTGGCCACAAGCACGCCTGCGGGCGGGCCGGCGGCAAACACCCGGCGCAGTTTGGTCGCGTCCGGTATCTGGCCTATGCGCGCGGCAATGGTCGTGGTCTGGGCATGGCCGGGAACAAGCGCCGATGAGGCCAGTGCCGCCATGGCCTGGCCCAGCCAGCGGCGGCGGGTGAACAGAAGATCGGTCATGAAAATCAGGGGATGGGGCTGGCGCAGCCACGGCGCTCAAGCTGTGCCTGGCACCATTGCTCTATCTGCACCTCATCGGCTGCCAGCTCGGCATGCAGGCTGCCGGTGTACCTGCGCCAGTCTTCAAGATGGCGGGCCGCGACGGCCGTGAGCACGGGCGTGCCGGCCTCGACAAAGGCCGCGAATTCGGCGGCAAAGCCTTGCCCCGAGGCCTCGACGATGCCGAAGCGGTTGATCACCACCAGATCCACGCCATCGTCCAGCGCCTGGCGCAGCACGGCGCTGGCTTGGGCCAGGGCCTGGGGGTTGAGACTGCAGGCGCGCGAGGCGCAGCCCAGGTCCTGGGACAGCTCGAATTGGCGGTCACTGCGCAGGTCGAACAGCTGCATGCGCTTGTTGCCGTTGGCATAGCGGTCCTGGCGATGCACCACGCCGCCCACGCGCCAGCCCGCGCCTTGCAGGCGGCGCGCCACGCGTTCGAGCAGCAGCTCCATTGCATGTTCGTCGTCGGGATGGACCAGGGCGGCCAGGGGCAGGGTGGCAGGTGAGTTCATGGCATGCGGTGCTTGTGGGATCCAGGCAGGTTTTTACTCCTGGCCGCCGCCGGTGTCGTTGACCAGGGGCATGCTGTCGCGCCCGAAGATCCAGGGACCTCCGGCTGCCACATTGGCCAGCGCCAGTTCCTGCTGGCCCTGTGCGGACAGCAGATGCTCGGCCAGCCGTTGCGCGCTGCGGCGCTGGCCAGCGTCGGCCGGATGGCGCGGCCCGGGCGTGAGCAGCACATAGGGCCGGCGCATCAGCGGGTCGCCGTGCAGCAGCAGCTCGATGCCGGGCGCGCCCATCTTGCCGAAATGCAGCGGGATATGGCCGACCACGGCATAGCCCTGGAGCTCGGCCGCCAACTGCAGCACGGCCTGGGGGCGCGGCCCGGTGTCGGCGCGCAGCCAGCGGGCGTCCGGCCGTATGCCGGCGCGGCGCCACAGGCGCTGGACCACGGTATAGCTGCCGGGGTCGCGCAGCGCGATGAAGGGCGAGCCGCTGGCAACGATGCGGCGCATGGCCTGCACGCCATCGGCCGCGCCGCGCACGCGGGCCGGGTCGTGCGAAGGGCCGGCGAACACATGCTCGTTCCAGCCCCAGACCCGCGCGGCCGATGCCAGGCCGGCAGCCTCCAGCGACATGGCTTCGTCGCTGGCGTGGATCAGCAGCAGCTGGGCGCGGCCCTGGGCCATGGCGGGGATCACGCCCTCCTTGGGCGCGGCAACGGCGGTGCGCACGGACAGGCCCAGGCTGCGGCCCGCCGCGTCGGCCAGGCGTGGCCACACACCGCACAGCGACAGGCCGCCGACCACGGCCACGTTCACGCTGGCAGGTTCGGCCGGCTGGGCGGCGCAGCCGCTCAGGGCGGCCAGCGCGGGCAGGGCGCCCATCAGGCGACGGCGATCGGGGTAGAGCGGTTCCATGGATTCAGGGCCAGTCCGTGCTTCAGAAGCGATAGCCCAGGTTGACATACCAGCTGCGGCCCGGCATGGGCAGGCCGTCATCGAACTGGTACCACTTGTCGCCGATATTGGCCACGCCAAAGTCCACGGTGATGTCGCTGCGCGGCTTGTAGCGTGCGCGCAGGTTGGCAATGCCGTAGCCGGGCAGCTTGAGCGTCTGCAGCTGGCCGCTGCCCGACAGCGGCACGTAGCGGCCCTTCTCGGTCTCGACCTCGGCATTGAATTCCCACTGCGCCAGCGGACGCCACTGGACACCGGCCAGCAGGCGGTGGCGCGGCGTGTTGGTCAGCGTGATGCTGGAGTCGCTGGTGTTGCGGCGGTTCAGGTAGGTGTAGCCGGCGTTCACGCCCCATTGCGCGGACAGTTGCTGGGCCAGGGACAGCTCCATGCCGATGTTGCGCGTGCGCCCCACGTTCTGCGCCTGGTTGCAGGTGGTGCCGCCGCATTCGGCCGAGGCCACGACCACGGTCTGGATCTGGTTGCGCACGCGGCTGTAGAACAGCGCGGCCTGGCCCTGGCCGCCCTGCCAGGGCGAGCCGCTGACGCCCAGCTCCAGGTGGTTGGCCGTCTCGGGCTGCAGGTCGGGGTTGGCCAGGGCCGTGCCCATGCGTGCCGAGTAGCGGTCCTTGATGGTGGGAAAGCGCGTCTTGTGCGAGGCGATGAAATACGCCTCGCTGCCGCCGCCCAGCGCATAGCCGAGCTTGGCCACGCCATTGGTGGCGCTGGCGGAGCCCGTGGGCCACTGGTAGACCTCGCGCGCATCGCGCTGGTCGTGGCTGAGCGCCAGGTTCAGGCTCCAGCGCTCGGCCAGGGAGATCGTGTCCTCGATCACCAGCGAGCGCGTCACGTCGCGGTAGTGCTTGCTGGGGTCCTTGGCCGAGGCGGCATCGGTGTGCTCGTCGATCTTGTAGTGCGCGCCCAGGCGCAGCGCATGGCCCTTGAAACTGTAGTTGGCCCACTCGATGCTGGCGCCCTGGCTCACGTCCTTGTAGCTGCTGGTGGGGTCATGGCGCGTGTAGCTCGCGTCCGTGTACATGTCCAGGCCGTTTTGGTAGGTGTCGTGGTAGATGCGCGTCTTGAGCAGGTTGTCGGCATTGATGCGCGTGGTGCTCAGAAAGTACACGCTGTCCTTGTCCCAATAGGGCCAGCGCCAGTAGCGGATGACGTTCTTGCCCGTGGCGCTGCCGGTATACACGGGGTTGCCCTTCTCGCCTTCCTGGCGCACATAGCCCAGCGCGTATTCGTCCGTGGCATTGGGCGTGAGGCCCAGCTTGAACGACAGCCGCTTGTCCGTGCGGTAGGCGTTGTCGCGGTAGTTGCCCGTGTCGGTGGGCTGCTTCTTGAAGTCCTTGAAGCCCTTGGGCAGCGGAAAACTGTCCGCGTCCAGGTAGGAGGCGCCAAGCTGGTAGTACCAGGTGCCCAGGTTGCCGCCCAGGTTCACGGCGGCCTTGCGTTCGCCGCCTGCGCCTGCGCCGATGCGCGCATCGCCCTCGAAGGATTTGACCGGCTTGCGCGTGACCAGGTTGATGGCGCCGCCCAGCGTATTGGGGCCATACATCAGCGAGGCGCCGGCCTTGGCCACGCGGATCTCGGACAGGTCGAAGGTGGTGAAGCGGCCGAAGTCCACATAGCCGTCATAGGGCACGTACAGCGGCACGCCGTCCACGAAGACCGGCACCTGGCGCGGATCGAAGCCGCGCAGGTAAATCATTTCCTCGTTGCGATTGTTGCGCGACAGCGTGGCGCCCGGCAGCAGGCGCACGGCGTCGGCCACGGTGTCGGCATTGTGCTGGCGCATCTCGGCGGCGCCCAGTCGCTGTTCATCGCCGGATATGGCCTGTGCTTCATCACGCGCACCGTGCACATCGACCGTGCCCAACTGGAAGGTCTGCGAAGCCTGTGCTGCAGGTGCACCCGATGGGGCCTCGACCTGGGCTTGCGCCTGCGTGCTGGCGGCCAGGCCCGCGAGCAGCAGGGCTTGTGTCAGTGAGGAGCGAAGGCGGAACGAGGGTGAGCAGAGGGCGGGTGAGGATGCGGGAGCGCAGGAGCGAGGCTGGCGGGTCACGGTTTCAGGTTCTTGTGAGGTTGAACGCGGGGAGCGGCTGGTTGTTTCCTTTTGAAAACAGGTTCCGGATTCTAGCGATATGCACTGGAAAACATAACGAGTGACAAAAAACCGTCTGCGGGAAGACTCGGGTTTTCTTTCAGGCCGTTGTGTGAATGCCCGGCCGTTCAGCGGCCGGGCGGTTCAACGGCTCAGCGCCTGCGGCCCAGGCGCTCGCTGGCCAGGGCAGCCGCCAGCCTGGCGTCCAGGGGCAGCGGTTCGTCGTGCAGGCGTGCTGCCAGCAGCTCGCCGCACAGCAGCGACAGGGTGAGCCCGCGCGAGCCCATGGCCGTCAGCGCCCACAGGCCGGGAGCCTGATCGGACACCGGTCCGACCACGGGCAGCCGGTCTGGCGAGGCCACGCGCACGGCGCCCCAGGTGGCGCGCGGTGGCGCGTCGAAGAAGCCTTGCAGGCCCTGGTAGGCACGTGGCAGCAGCTGCGCCAGCTTGGCGCCATTGGCTGCATGGGCTGCGGCCTGGTCTTCGGGACTTGGCGGCAGCGCGGTCTGGTCGCGCTCGAAGGTCGATCCCATGACCCAGCCTGGCCCGGCTGCATCGCCGGGCAGCGGCATGGCAGGCACCAGGTTGCCATGGCCGTTGACGGGAAAGGGCGGCATGGCCTGTGCGCTGGCCGGGGTGTGCACATCCCAGCTGACCTGGCCGCGGATGGGCTGCAGCGGCCAGGCGGCCTGCGCACCCAGGCTGTGCTCCAGCAGCGCATTGGTTGCGGGGCCCATTGCGAGAACGACCAGTTCAGCCTCGGCCAGCAGATTGCCCTGTGCATCCAGGGCCTGCCAGACGGGCGCGCCACCTGCTGTGTCGGTGCATGCAAGACGCGCCACGCAGGCGCGGCCCTGCCAGCGCACGCCCGGCAGCGCCAGCTGCGCCTGCACCAGCCGCGCCGGGCGCACCCAGCCGGCCTGCACATGCCAGCAGGCCGGGGCGTCGGCGGGCAGGCCGGCCGCCGAGAGTTGATCGGCGCTGGCGGGCCGGCTCCAGTGGTCGCCCGGGCCGGGGGATTGCCAGTCGCGCGGCAGCCGCGGGGCGGCTTCCACGCCGTGCTCCAGCACGCCGGTATCGCACCAGTCCGTGCCCGGTTGCAGCAGGCCCTGGCCGGAGAGCATTTGCAGCTGTGCCAGGGTCAGGCGTGCGCCATCGCGGCTCAGGCGGGACAGCAGGCTGTCATCGGGCGAGACATGGGGGCAGAACAGGCCCGCGGGCAGGGCCGAGGCGCCCGCTGCAGGCGCGTCGGCAGCATCCAGCACGGTGACCTGCCAGCCACGGCGCGACAGGCTGGCGGCGGCGGCCGCACCGGCGATGCCTGCACCCAGCACCATGCAGCGCCGTGGGGTGATGGCTTCCTGCGGCTGCGCACGCGGCCCGCGCGGTTGCCAGGCCGGGTCAAAGACAGCATGCAGGTTGTGGCGCTTGGGGCGCACGCCATCCACCTTGCGCACCTGAAAGCCGTGCTGGGCCAGGGCATCGCGCACCGTGCGTGCCACGCACCAGGTGGACAGCTGCGTACCGCGCCGGCAATGGCGCGCCAGCGCGCGCAGGGTGTCGGCGCTCCAGAGGTCGGGGTTGAGTTCCGGCGTGAAGCCGTCCAGGTAGATGCTGTCGGCTGTGAGCTGCTGGCGCCGCAGCATGGCCTGGGCATCGCCGATGTACAGCGTCAGCAGCACGCGGCCCTGCTCGAAGGCGAGGCGGTGCACGCCGGGCAGCAGGCCCTGGAACTGGGCGGCCAGCTCTTCCGCCAGAAGGCGCAATCCTGGCTC
>NZ_JAELTK010000014.1:0-93146 GCF_016428765.1 Delftia sp. ASV31 | reverse complement strand
GCCCTGGTGCCGCGCGCCGACGGCGCCGCCATGCTGCAGGCGCTGGAGCAGGCCCACCTGTTCCTGGTGCCGCTGGCCGACGAGGCGCAGGGTGGCCAGGGCGGGCACAGCTGGCGCTACCACAGCATGTTTGCCGACTTCCTGCGCGCACAGCTGCTGCGCGAGCAGCCCGGTGAATTGACGCGCCTTCACCTGGCGGCCAGCGGCTGGTACGAATCCTGCGGCCGGCCCGTGCCTGCCATCGAGCATGCGCTGGAAGGCGGCGACCTGCCGCATGCCCTGTCCCTGCTGGCGCGCCATGCCGAGGCGCTGATGGAGCAGGGCCGCATGCGCCTGCTGTCGCGCTGGTTCTCGGCCATGCCGGCGCCGCTGATGGCGCGCGAGCCGCTGCTGCAGGCCGTGGCCGCCTATGCCGACTGCTTCACGCGCGGCCCCTGGCAGGCGCAGCAGCGGCTGGACGCCTTGCGGCCCCGCATGGCCGCAGACCCCGCCGCGCAGGCGCTGGTCATGGCCCTGCAGCCGCTGCTGCTGGCCATGATGGACCGCGTGGAAGAGGCGGCGCCCCTGGGCCGCCAGGCGCTGGCCTGCCTGCCCAGCTGCCGGCCGTTTGCGGACAGCTCGCTGACCAATGCCATGGCCTACGTGGTGTCGGTGCTGGGCGATGCCGAAGAGGCCCACCGCCTGCTGGACGCGGCGCGCAGCACCCAGGCCGGCAGCCTGTTCAGCCGCATGTACACCGAGGCCATGGAGGGCGTGCTGGACCTGTCGGGCGGGCGGCTGCGGCAGGCGGCATCGCGCTTTCGCGTGGCGCTGGCCGCCACGCCGCGCAGCGCCTCCTACAACCCCACCAACGGCAATGCCTGGGCCGGCGTGCTGCATGCCGGCGTGCTCTACGAGACCAACGACCTCGATGGCGCCGACCACCTGCTCAACGTCTACCTGCCGCTGGCCCGCGACGTGGGCCTGCCCGACCATGTGATCTCCAGCTACCGCATGCGTGCGCGCATTGCCTTCGTGCGCGGCGATGTGGATGCGGCCTTCGGCCTGCTGACCGAACTGGAGTACCTGGGGCATGAACGCCAGCTGCCCCGCGTAACGGCCAGCGCGCGGCTGGAGCATGCGCGCATCTTCGTGCTGCAGGGCAACCGGGCCGCCGCGTCCGAGGCGCTGGAGCGTGCCGACGATCCCGGCGTGTGGCCGCGCGTGGAACGCCTGCGCCTGCCCCCGCACGAGGTGGAGGACATCGCCATCGCCCGGCTGCGCTGGGGGCTGCACTTTGGCGACTGCCGTGCCGTGCGCGATGCCATCGCCCCCTTGCTGGCCGATGCGCAACTGCGCGGGCGCCGCCACCGCAGCCTCAAGCTGCAGGTGCTGTGCGCGCTGGCCGAGGCGGGCTGCGGCGACTTGGACGCCGCAGCCGCCATGCTGGCCCAGCCGCTGCGCCACGGGGCCAGCGAAGGCTTTGTGCGCCTGATGCTCGATGAGGGGCCGCTGCTCGCGCCCGTGCTGCAGCGCGTGCTGTCGCCCTCACTGTCGCTTTCACAGACGCCTTCACTGACGCGCCGCACGGAACCGGCGGAGCCGGAGGCGGCCGCCCATGCGCAGCGGCTGCTGTCTGCCCTGGGCGAGCCTGCCGAGCCCGCCGATACACCCGAGCTGCAGGCAGCGGATGCGCCCCAGGGCCCGGCGCCGGCCACGGCGCTTGCCGAGCCCCTGACCCGCAAGGAGCTGCGCGTGCTGGAGCTGCTGGCCTCGGGCTACTCCAATGCGGCCATGGCCGAGAAGCTCTTCGTCTCCGACAGCACGGTGCGCACTCACCTGCGCAGCATCAACCTCAAGCTGGGCGCGCGCAGCCGCACCCAGGCCGTGGCGCTGGCGCGGGAGCTGCGGGTTTTGCGCTAGGCCGCTGGCGGCTCAAGCCTGCAGATGGCGCGCATAGGTCAGGAACACTTCATCACGCACCCAGCCCAGCGACTCGTACAGCGCCTGGGCGCGCAGGTTGTTGCGTGCCGTGGTCAGGTCCATGCGTGCATGGCCCGTGGCGCGGGCATGGGCTTCGGCCGCCAGCAGCAGGGCGCGGCCCACGCCCAGGCGGCGCGCATCGGGCACCACGAAGAGGTCGTAGAGCACGTAGATGGGCGCGGCCAGCACCGAGCAGAACGAGGGATAGAGCTGGCAAAAGCCCAGGGCACTGCCGTCCGGTCGGCGGGCCAGCAGGATGACGGATTCGCCGCGCTCCAGCCGCGCCGTGATGAAGGCCAGCGCCGCGCCGGCATCCGCAGGTTGCTCGTAGAACTGGCGGTAGGCATCGAACAGCGGCGCGATCAGCGCGGCGTCTTCGGGGATGGCGGTGTGTATGGCTGTTGAGTTCATCGGTGGTCCGGGGCGGAGGGTGCCAGCCTGGCGCAGGGCAAGGATGCCGTGCTCATATCTTTGCTGAATCTCTCCATTTGGAGATGTGATTTGACCTGGATCATGGACAGGCGGAACACTCCCGGCCCATGTCCGAACAAAAGATCGAGTTCTACAAGGGGGCCGCTGGCGGCTGGGGCGCACTGCGCAGCGTGAGCCAGGCCCTGATGCGCCAGGATATCGCCGTCAAGGGCGCCAAGACGCTGCTGTCGGCCAACCAGCCCGACGGCTTCGACTGCCCGGGCTGCGCCTGGCCCGACCGCAACCACCATTCCACCTTCGAGTTCTGCGAGAACGGCGCCAAGGCCGTGGCGGCCGAGGCCACGGCGCGCCGCGTGACGCCCGAATTCTTTGCCCGGCACACGGTGGCCGAGCTCATGGCGCAAAGCGATTTCTGGCTGGAAGACCAGGGCCGGCTCACCGAGCCCATGGTGTATGACGCGGCCAGCGACCGCTACCGGCCGATCGCCTGGGACGACGCCTTTGCGCTGATTGCCCGCCACCTGAACGCGCTGCCCGACCCGAACCAGGCCATCTTCTACACCTCGGGCCGCGCCAGCAACGAGGCAGCCTTTCTCTACCAGCTGTTCGTGCGCACCTACGGCACGAACAATTTCCCCGACTGCTCCAACATGTGCCACGAGCCCAGCGGCAGCGGCATGAAGCCGCAGATCGGCGTGGGCAAGGGCACGGTGCAGCTGGCCGATTTCGAGCAGGCCGATGCCATCTTCATCTTCGGCCAGAACCCCGGTACCAACCACCCGCGCATGCTGGGCGAGCTGCGCGCAGCCCACAAGCGCGGCGCGCGCATCCTGAGCTTCAACCCGCTGCGCGAGCGCGGGCTGGAGCGCTTCCAGGACCCGCAAAGCAAGCTGGAGATGGCCACCCTGGGCGCCACGCCCATCAGCACGCACTACTTCCAGCTGGGCGTGGGCGGCGACATCGCGGCCGTCAAGGGCATCATGAAGCATGTGATCGCGCAGGACGATGCACTGGGGCACGGGTGCGGCGGCGTGCTGGACCATGCCTTCATCGCCGAACACACGACCGGCTTCGAGGCCCTGGCCGAGGACCTGCGGGCCGAGAACTGGGGCCTGCTCGAGGCCGAGTCCGGCCTGAGCCGCGCGCAGATGCAGACGGCGGCCGAGGTCTACATCGCCGCCCGCAGCACCATCGTCTGCTGGGGCATGGGCATCACGCAGCACATGCATTCGGTGGCCGCCGTGCAGATGCTGGTCAACCTGCTGCTGCTGCGCGGCAACATCGGCCGCCCCGGCGCGGGCGCCTGCCCGGTGCGCGGCCACAGCAATGTGCAGGGCGACCGCAGCATGGGCATCTGGGAGAAGCCGCCGGCCGCGCTGCTGGACCGGCTGCAGCAGGTCTTCGGCTTCGAGCCGCCGCGCGCCAACGGCGTGGACGTGGTCGAGTCCATACGCCTCATGCTCGAGGGCCGGGGCAAGGTTTTCTTTGCGCTGGGCGGCAACTTCGCGGCGGCCACGCCCGACACGCATGCCACCTGGCAGGCGCTGCGCCGCTGCGACCTGACCGTACATGTGACCACCAAACTCAACCGCAGCCACCTGGTGCACGGCCGCGAGGCGCTGATCCTGCCCTGCCTGGGCCGCACCGAGATCGACATGCAGGCCGGCGGCCCGCAGGGCGTGACGGTGGAGGATTCCATGGGCATGGTCCATATCTCCAGCGGCATCAACCCGCCTGCGTCGGAGCACCTGCTCAGCGAGATCGCCATCGTCGCGCGCCTGGCCGCCGCCACGCTGGGCGCGCAGCGGCCCGTGCCCTGGCTGGAGCTGGCCGGCGACTATGCACGCATACGCGAGCTGATCGAACAGGTCTTCGACGACTTCCACGACTTCAACGCGCGCGTGGCCATGCCGGGCGGCTTCAAGCTGCGCAATGCGGCGAGCGAGCGCATCTGGGAGACGCCCCGGGGAAAGGCCGGCTTCTTCGTGCACGCCGTGCCGCGCGACACGCCCGTGCACCGCGCACGTGCCGCGCGCAGCCCCGGCGCATCGCCGGTGTTCACGCTGTTCACCACGCGCTCGCACGACCAGTACAACACCACCATCTACGGCATGGACGACCGCTACCGCGGCGTCTTCGGACAGCGCCGCGTGGTCTTCATCCATGCCGAGGACATCCGCGCCCTGGGCATGAAGAATGGCGACTGGGTGGACCTGCAGACGGTGTGGGATGACGGCCAGCAGCGCAGCGCCGAGCGCTTCAGGCTCGTGGCCTACGACATTCCGCGCGGCTGCATCGCTGCCTACTATCCGGAGACCAATCCGCTGGTGCCGCTGTCAGCCACGGCGATAGTGGCGGGCACGCCCAGCTCCAAGTCCATTCCCGTGCAGCTGGTGGCGCACAGGCTGCCTGCCGTGCCATCTCCCGCGCTGGAAGAAATGGCGGCCTGAAGTGCAAGGCATGGAAGAACTGGCCGCCGCCATCCTGCGCGAATTGGCCACCGAGCCCGCACCCATGTCCCTGCCCAGGCTGGGCAAGCGACTGGGGCAGGGCGCCAGCGTGCTCATGCGCTGCCTTGCGCTGATGGGCGATGCGCCCATTGCCGGCACACCGGGGCCGGGCTGGGTCAGGCTGGAGCAGGAAGAGGGGCGGTGGCTGGCGGCCCTGACGGAGCGCGGGCGCTTGTGGGTGGAGGCCGAAGCCTGTCAGGCGCTGGCCGAGGGCACGGGCCGCGTGCGGTAGAACTGCATCGGAAACTCCTGCATTTCCTTGGCGTGCTGGTTGATCACCGCGCGCTTCATCTTGCCCACCACGTGCATCTCGCAGGGCTTGCAGTCGAAGCGCAGCGTGAGTTTTTCCTTGCCGTTGATCAGCTGCAGCGGCTCGGCCTTGATCGTGCCCTTGACGCCGATCACGCCCTTGGCCTGCTTGGGGCACAGGCTCATGGAAAAGCGCACGCAATGCTTGGTGATCATCAGGCTGACTTCGCCTTCTTCTTCCTTGCTCTCGTAGGCCGCGTCCATGACCTTGACGCCGTGCTTGATGTAGAAGTCGTGTGCCTTCTGGTTGTAGACGTTGGCCAGATAGGTCAGCGTGTCCTCGGGGAAGGGCACGGGCGGCTCCACGGGCAGGGCGCGCGGCAGGCGCACGAAGCCGGCCTGGCGCGCGGCCTCCAGCGCGGCGACGGCGTCGCGGCGCAGCTGGTTCAGGGCCGAGGCCGGCACGAACCAGGGCTGGCTCAGCTGCAGGCCGATGTCATGCACGGAGAAGATGGTGGCGCCGAAGCGGCCCAGCTGCTCGCGCAGCGTGGCCTCGGCACGGGCTGCGTCGGTGGCGGCCTGGTGTTCCTGCACGATGGCGGCAGTGGCGGTGAAGCCGTCCTCGTCGGTCAGCGTGAGCGCAAAGCCGTCGGGCGTTTCCTTGAGTTCGGCCCACAGGCCGATGCGGCGGTCGCTGGACTTCTTGTCCAGCGTGCGCACCCAGGCCATGTCGCGGTTTCGGTTGACCTCCAGGCCCTTGCGCAGGTCCTTGAAGCCGGCGATGGGGTCCTTGGGGAACAGGCGCCACAGCGACTTCTTCGCATCCACCGACTCGGCGCGGTTGATCTGCAGGCCCACGAGTTCCTTTTGCAGGTCGTAGTAGCACAGGCCGTCGCCGTTGTGCAGTTCGGTGTCGCGGCTCGAGGTCTCGATCTCCACGAAGTTCTCGCCCACCTTGGTGACCCAGCCGATGGCGCGGCCCGGTGTCTTGGGCGTGTCGAAGGCGCCGATGTCGTCCTTGCGACCGTTGACGAAGTAGTCGGTGAACTCGCGGTTGAAATTCTGGTCGGGGTCGGGCGTGAAGCTGAACGTGGTGCTGCCCGAGGATGAGCGCGCCAGGGGCGTGTCGGAGAACTCGCGCTCCTCGATGATTTCGTCCAGCAGCTTGCGGTAGTGGGCCGTGATGTTCTTCACGTAGCCCATGTCCTTGTAGCGGCCCTCGATCTTGAAGCTGCGCACGCCGGCGTCGATCAGGGCGCGCAGGTTGTCGCTCTGGTTGTTGTCCTTCATGGACAGCACGTGCTTTTCGTGGGCGATGATGCGGCCGCTCGCGTCCAGCACCTCGTAGGGCAGGCGGCAGGCCTGGTTGCAGTCGCCGCGGTTGGCGCTGCGGCCCGTGTGGGCGTGGGTGATGTAGCACTGGCCCGAGTAGGCCACGCACAGCGCGCCGTGCACGAAGAATTCGATGGTGGTGCGCGCCGGGTCGGTGGCCGCGCGCACGGCGGCGATCTGCTGCAGGTCCAGCTCGCGCGCAACGACGATCTGCGACAGGCCGGCGTCCTGCAGAAAGCGCGCCTTCTCGGGCGTGCGGATGTCGGTCTGGGTGCTGGCGTGCAGCTGGATGGGCGGCAGGTCCAGCTCCAGCAGGCCCATGTCCTGGATGATCAGCGCGTCGGCACCGGCCTCGTAGATCTGCCAGGCCATCTTGCGCGCGGCCTCCAGTTCATCGTCGCGCAGGATGGTGTTGAGCGTGATGAAGATACGGCTGCCGAAGCGGTGCGCGTGGTTGATCAGGCGCTGCAGGTCGCGGATGTCGTTGCCTGCCGTGGCGCGCGCGCCGAAGGCGGGGCCGCCGATGTAGACGGCGTCGGCGCCATGGTTCACGGCCTCGATGCCGATGTCGGCATCGCGCGCGGGTGACAGGAGTTCGAGCTGGTGGGGCAGGAGGGACATGGGGCTTTGTGGTGTTCTGTGTTCGTACCCGCACCGGCGTGGGGGCCGGGCGTCGGGCGCAATGCGGGGGAAACTGGCCCCCACGCTACCCTTGCTGCGCAAGGTCCGCTGCCCCCCAAGGGGGCCGCTTTTTGTCTTGGGGCGGCCCGGCGACAAAAAAAGGCCCCCACTCTTGGGGCGGTCCGGCGACGAAAACCTCGCAGCCCGCTTGCGGTGAGGCGCAGCATTATCGCCGCAGCCCCGAAAAAACGCGCGCCAGGGGGTATGCGCCCGATGCCCTGGCGGGCGGCGCCGGTTTTTGCCTATCCTTTAGGATGCGCACTGCACGGGCCGGGCCGCCATGCCGGATACCCCGGCCCGTGCCTGCCCCGCCCCGGGCCTGATGCGCGCTTTCTGCGCCAGGCCTTGCCCGGCCGGGCAGCGCCCGAGTGGGCCACGCCGCAGCGGATTTCGTTTGCCAGGGCGCCTGTTTCACAGATTGACCGTTTTTTCCAGGAGTTGCCATGCACGCCTCGATTCGCCATTTCCCGTGGGCCGGCCCGGCCCTGCTGTGCACCCTGCTGGGCAGCGGCGGCCTGGCCTGGGCGCTGCCGGGAAGCGGCCCGGCCAACGGGCAGTCGGCAGGGGCTTCCGCTGCGGCGGCTGCACCCGGTGCGGCCGCTGCACCCGCTGCAACTGCTGCACCCGCTGCACCCAGTTCAGCCGATGCGCCCCTGGTGGTGCGCATTGCCCATGCGGGGCCGGTGTCCGGCCCCATCGCCAGCCTGGGCAAGGATGAGGAAAACGGCGTGCGCATGGCCCTGGACGATCTCAACGCCAAGGGGCTGGAGATCGGCGGGCGCAAGCTGCGCTGGAAGCTGGAGGCCGGCGACGATGGCGGCGACCCCGGCCAGGCCGTGGCCCTGGCCCGGCGCCTGTGCGACAAGAAGGTGGCGGCCGTGGTCGGCCACCTGCAGTCGGGCACCACGCTGCCGGCCACATCCATCTACCACGACTGCGGCATCGTCATGGTCACGCCCGCAGCCAGCAACCCGGCCATCACCCAGGCGGGCTACGACACCACCTACCGCGTGATCGCCGACGACCGCGCCATGGTCGATGCGCTGGTCGCGCACGCCGTGGGCAAGCTGGGCGTCAAGCGCGCGGCCATCATCGATGACCGCTCGGCCTACGGCCAGGGCATCGTGGCGCTGTTCGAGGCCGAGGCGCGCGAGCAGGGCATCGAGATCGTGGACAAGCAGTTCACCGGCGACAAGGCCACCGACTTCGTGCCCATCCTCACCGCCATCAAGGGCAAGAAGCCGGACGCCATCTTCTTCGGCGGCCTGGACGCCCAGGCCGGCCCCATGCTCAGGCAGATGGCCCAGCTGGCCATGGACAAGGTGCGCCTGCTGGGCGGCGACGGCCTGTGCACGCTGCGCCTGCCCGAGCTGGCCGGCAACACGTCCCCGCTGCGCAATGTGACCTGCGCCGTGGGCGGCAGCCCGCTGGAGCGCATGCCGGGCGGCGCTGCCTGGAAGCAGCGCTACGACCAGCGCTTTCCCGACCAGTACCAGGTCTTCAGCCCCTACGCCTACGACGCCACCATGGTGCTGGCCCAGGCCATGCTGCGGGCCGACTCCATCCGGCCCGATGCCTATATCCCCTATCTGCGCCAGACCCGGCATGACGGCGTGACGGCGCCGATTGCCTTCACGCCCCAGGGCGAGCTGCAGGCGCCGGTCGTCACGCTCTACCACTATGCGCAGGGCGTGCGCAAGCCGCTTCCCTGACCCCCAGTCGCCCGGACACCGTGACACCTTGACTGCCGAGCACCGTCCACTGCCGCAGGCCGACGACGAGGCCTGGATGCGCGCCGCCCTGGAGCTGGCGCGCGCCGCCGCCCAGGCGGGCGAGGTGCCCGTGGGCGCCGTCATCGTCAAGGACGGCGCCATCGTCGGCCAGGGCCGCAATGCGCCCGTGGCCCAGGGCGACCCCACGGCCCATGCCGAGGTGCTGGCGCTGCGCGACGCGGCCGCGCGCCTGGGCAACTACCGGTTGGACGATTGCACGCTCTACGTGACCCTGGAGCCCTGCACCATGTGCAGCGGCGCCATGCTGCATGCGCGCCTGGGCCGCGTGGTCTATGGCGCGGCCGAGCCGCGCACGGGCGCGGCCGGATCGGTGCTGGACGTGTTTGCGCTGCCGCAGATCAACCACCACACGCAGGTGACGCGCGGCGTGCTGGCCGGCGAATGCGCGGCCCTGATGTCGGACTTCTTTCGCACGCGCCGCGCCGAGCAGCGCGCGGCCCAGCCGCATCCGCTCAAGGACACGGCGCTGCGCCATGCGGATTCCACCTTTGGCGGCTTTGCCCAGCCGCAGTGGCGCAGCGATCTGCCGGCGCTGGCAGGCCTGCGCTTGGCCGTGGTCGATGAAGGACCGCGCGATGCGCCGCTCACCTGGCTGTGCCTGCACGGCAGCCCCTCATGGGGCCGGCTGTTCCAGCCCATGCTGCCCGGCTGGCTCCAGGCCGGCCATCGCGTGGTGGTCCCCGACCTGCCGGGCTTTGGCCGCAGCGACCAGCCCAAGAAGGAGAAGGCGCACAGCGCGGCCTGGCATGTGCAAGTGCTGCGCGAGCTGGTGCTGGCGCTGGACCTGCGAAGCATCGTGCTGGTCGGCCATGACGATGGCGCGCACCTGGGCCTGGCCGTGGCGCAGGCCGAGCCCGCCCGTTTCTGCGGCGCCTGGATCATGAATGCCTGGCCCGCAGGCCCGGCGCCCGATGCCTGCGTGCAATGGTTTGCGCAGGCGGCGCGCAAGCCGTCATGGCCCGTGGGCCGCGCCATGCACGAGGCGGGTGAGGAGGCCGGCGCACAGCCGCAGGCCTGGAACCTGCCGTTTTCCCAACCCGGCCACCGCGCCGCGCTGCAGGCATGGCCCCGGGTGCAGGCCGAAATGCCGGCCCTGCCGATGGAGTTGCTGGTGCAGTGGAGCCAGCAGCAGCGCCTGTGGGTCCAGGGCGGCGAGCACGATGCGCTGATGCCTGCGCCCGCATGGCGCCATGCCTGGCTGCAGGCGCTGCCACAGCTGCCGCCAGCGCAGCTGCGCCTATCCCCGTGCGGCCATTGGGTTCCCCTGTGCGCTGCCGGCATGGTGGCCGACGCTGTGGAATACTTCCGCCCGTAGGCCTGCGCCGCCGGCCCCTTGCCGGGGCTGCGCAGCGGCAGTGCCCCGTCTTCACTCCCCTTGCAATATGGAGCATGCCGGCCAGGGCCGGCATGGAACCACTTTGGCCACTTCGCGCAGTTCCCGCTCTTCCAGCACGCCCGGCACACCCAGCACGCCCGGCACGCCCCGCAAAAAGGCAGCCGCTGCCGCCCCCGCACCCGTTGATCACGCGCACGAACATGTGCATTCCGCCGACGGCACCTGCTGTGCCCATGGGCACGAACATCCACATGATCATGGCGCTGCCCACAGCCACGATCACGGCCACGATCACGGCCATGTGCATGCCGCCGACGGCAGCTGCTGCGGCCATGCGCATGACCAGGGTCCGCGCCACATCTATATCTACTCGCCCGCCGGAGCCGTGCGCGACAAGGCCGGCTTCAAGCGCGGCGTGCGCCGCCTGGAGGCCATGGGTCACCAGGTGGAGATCGATGCCGACGCGTTGAGCAGCCACCAGCGCTTTGCAGGCGACGACGCCACGCGCCTGGCGGCCATCGAGCGCGCAGCGGCCAGCGGTGCCGACCTGGCGCTGCCCACGCGCGGCGGCTACGGCCTCACGCGCATCCTGCCGGGCATCAAGTACAAGGCCGTGGCCAAGGCCATCGCAGGCGGCACGCGCTTCGTGGGCCTGAGCGACTTCACGGCGCTGTCGCTGGCCCTGCTGGCCAGGACCGGCGCCACCACCTGGGCCGGCCCGCTGCTGGTGCACGACTTCGGCCGCCCCGACGATGAGGGCGGCGTGGACGACATCATGCTGGACTGCTTCAACGACCTGCTCAGCGGCCAGGGCGAGGGCGCGGGCTGGCAGATGCCGAAGATCGGCCTGCGCGAAGACGGCAAGCCTGCCGTCAAGGATTTCTACATCAGCGGCGGCGCCACGCTGTGGGGCGGCAACCTGGCCGTGCTGGTCTCCCTGCTGGGCACGCCGTACTTCCCGCAGATCAAGGGCGGCATCCTGTTCCTGGAAGACGTGGGTGAGCATCCCTACCGCGTGGAACGCATGCTGACCCAGCTGCTGCATGCCGGCGTGCTGGCCCAGCAAAAGGCCATCGTGTTCGGCCAGTTCAGCGAGTTCAAGCTCAGCTCGCATGACAAGGGCTTCAAGCTGCAGACCGTGATCGACTGGCTGCGCAGCCAGGTCAAGTGCCCCGTGCTGCAGGGCCTGCCCTACGGCCATGTGCCGACCAAGGTGATGCTGCCCGTGGGCGCGCCCGTGTCGCTGTCGGTCGAAGGGCGCGATGCGCTGATCTACTGGGGCCACGTGCACTGAGCGCAAGGGAGCGGACGGCATGCTGCAGATGTGGGAGTTCGCGGCCTACCCGCTGCTGGCGCTGATGTTCGTCGGCATCTTCACGCGCGAGGTGATCGCGCCGGCCTCGCGCAACCATTGCGACCGGCGCTGGCTGATCCTGTCCACGCTGCTGGGCCTGGGCACGCTGGCCACCACCTTGGCGGTAGGCCATCTGTTCTCGGACAGCATCCGCCGCCATGCGTTGCTGGACGTGGGCCGGCAATGGCCGGCCTGGGCCGTGGGCGCGCTGAGCTTTGTGCTGACCAGCTTTGTCTTTTACTGGTGGCACCGCGCCACGCACCGGTCGGACACGCTGTGGCGCCTGTTCCACCAGCTGCACCACAGCGCGCCGCGTGTGGAGGCGCTCACGGCGTTTTTCGCCCATCCCATGGACACGGCCGCCGCCGTGCTGCTGAGCGCGCTGTCCAGCTACTGGGTGCTGGGGGCCAGCCCGCTGGCGGCTGCCTTCGCCATCGGCCTCACGGGGGCGTTCGACCTGTTCCTGCATGCCGACATCCGCACGCCGCGCTGGCTGGGATACATCGTGCAGCGGCCCGAGATGCACACCGTGCACCACCAGTACGGCCACCATGCGCAGAACTACGGCCTGCCTGTCTGGGACCTGCTGTTCGGCACCTGGGCCAATCCGGCCGAGCGGGTGGAGCGCCTGGGCTTCGATGCCGACAAGGCCGAGCGCGTGACCGACATGCTGCGCTGGCAAGACGTGCACAAGCAGAACTCCCCCTGAGGCGCTGCGCGCCTTCCCCCTCTCGCTTCGCCGGGGGGGGGACTACAGCCTCGCTGCGGGGCGGCGCGGCCGGCGTAGGCCCTTGCTCGCTGTCCCTTGTTCTTGGCCGCGCCAGTTTTTGAGGCTCTGTACGGTGGCGGTGGGGGCTGACTGCTATTCGAGATACCGGCCGTTTTCCTTGCGGCGGGCGCGCATGCCGGTGCGCAGGAAGAGCACGGTGCCGCCTTGCTCGGCCAGCGGCACGCGCGTGTCGCCGGACAGGTGGGCGTCCAGGCGCTGGGGCAGGTTCTCCAGCAGGGAGCGGATGGCGGACAGGTCGGTGTCGGCCGCTTCGGGGTGGTCGCGCACGAAGCCTTCAAGGTAGGCGCGAGCGTCGGCCTCCAGCTGCTCGCGCGTGGTGGCCAGCGAGACATAGCTGACGCCGGCCTGGCCCGGCGCCTCGGTGCCCAGCAGGTAGCAGCCGATGTAGTCACCACGGGGCTGGCCCACGGGCGGGTCCTGGGTGAGCTTCTTCAAGAGGCTGAAAGGCCACATTCCACGTACTTCCTGTTTCTGTCGGTTGCCCTGCATCCATGCGCGCAGGGCCGGCAGTGATTGTCGCCTGAAGCCTGCGCCCTGCAGGCGCGGCTTTCTGTCGTGAGCAATGTGAGCATGTCGCGCGCGCATATGCTACAAACTGCAACACTACGATACGAAAAAAGCAGAGGGTGGGGAAAAGAATGGGAATCATGCGAATCCTGAACTCGCGGTGGTGGGGTGTGGGCGCCGTGGCGGTGGTCGGCTCGGCCCTGCTGGCCGGCAGCGCGCTGGCCATCTATGCCGTGCGCGTGCAGCCGGTGCTTGACGGACAGCTCACGCTGGCCGGGCTGGAGCAGCCCGTGCGCGTGCGGCGCGATGATGCCGACATCACCCATATCAGCGCCTTCTCGCCGCAGGACCTGTGGCGCGCGCTGGGCCATGTGCATGCGCAGGAACGCGGCTGGCAGCTGGAGTTCAACCGCCGCCTGATGCATGGCACGCTGTCCGAGATCCTCGGCCCGGCCACGCTGGACACCGACAAGCTCATGCGCGCGCTGGACATACGCGGCGCGGCGCGGCGCCAGTACGCATCCCTGCCCGCCAACGCGCGCGAGGCGCTGCAGGCCTACAGCGAAGGCATCGCGGCCTTCTATGCGGCGCTGCCCATGCGCCAGCACCCGCAGGTGCCCGAGTTCATGCTGCTGGACACGTCGCCGGGCGGCGGCGACAACTCGGCCTGGGCGCCCGAGGACAGCGTGGGCTGGGCGCTGATGATGGCGCTGGACCTGGGCGGCAACTGGGGCAACGAATTCGCGCGGCTGGCCGCGCTCTCGCAACTGGACACACAGCAGCTGTGGCAGCTGATGCCGCCTTATCCCGGCGAGGCGCCGGCCACCTCCACCGACCTTGCGGCCCTCTACCGGGGCCTGGGCGTGTACCGCCAGGAGGCACAGACTGCGTCTGCGCCCAAGGTGGCTGCCGCCGGCGAGGCGAGCGATGCCTGGGCCCGCTGGTCCCGCGACATGGTGCGCGATGCGGGCACCAACGACGGCAAGGGCAGCAACAACTGGGTGCTGTCGGGCAGCCGCACGGCCAGCGGCAAGCCCCTGCTGGCCAACGATCCCCATCTGGGCCTGAGCGCGCCTGCCATCTGGTACTACGCGCGCCTGCAGTCGCCCGCCGGCCAGGCGCAGGACGGCACGCCGCTGTCGCCCATCGACGTGGTGGGGGCCACCCTGCCGGGCCTGCCCTTCGTGGTGCTGGGGCGCACGCGCGAGGTGGCCTGGGGCTTTACCAACACGAATCCCGATGTGCAGGATCTGTACCTGGAGCAGATCGATCCAGGCAACCCGGGCCGCTACCGCACGCCGGACGGCTGGGCGCCTTTCACCGAGCGCAGCGAGCGCATCAGGGTCAAGGGCCGGGCCGATGTGCAGCTCACGCTGCGCAGCACGCGCCACGGCCCCGTGATCAGCGATGTGCAGCCCCAGTACGAGGCCGTGCTCGACAAGCGCCGCTACGCCGTGGCCCTGCGCTGGGCGGCGCTGGACACCGACAACCTCACCGTGCAGGCGGGCCTGCGGGCCAACGAGGCGCGCAGCGTGGCCCAGCTGTTCGAGGCCTTTGCCGACTACCACTCGCCCATGCAGAGCATCGTCGCGGCCGATGTGCATGGCGCCATCGGCTTCAAGGCCGCAGGCCGGGTGCCGCTGCGGGCGGCCGACAACGACCTGTGCGGCGTGGCGCCCGCGCCGGGCTGGGAGGCACGCTACGACTGGCAGGGCTGGCTGCCCTACGACCAGGCACCGCAGGACGATGGAACGGCGCTGGGCTATCTGGCCACCGCCAACCAGCGCATCACGCGCGAGGGCTATGCCCACTTCCTCACCCAGGACTGGAGCCTGCCGTACCGGCACCGCCGCATCTCCGAGCTCATCGAGGCGAAGGACAGGCACGACATGGTCAGCATGGCCTCCATCCAGAACGACCAGACCTCGCTGGCCGCCCGCGCCCTGCTGCCGCTAATGCTCAAGGCCCTGGACGAAGCGCCCGGCACACACCCGCTGGCCACGCAGGCGCGCCGGGTGATGGCGCAGTTCGACGGCCGCATGGACGCTGCGCAGGCCGCGCCCCTGATCTTTGCCGCCTGGGTGGACGAGCTGACGCGCGGCCTGGTGATCCCGCGCATTGGCGCACAGACCTTTGCGGCCACCTATGGCAAGCGCGACTACCGCGCAGGCATCGAAGGCATGCTGGAACGCCGCGACGGCTGGTGGTGCGCGGCTGCAGGCTGCAGTGCCCAGGTCAGCCAGGCGCTGGACCGGGCGCTGGTGCGCCTGCAGTCCATGCAGGGCAGCGACCTGGGCCGCTGGCGCTGGGGTACGGCGCATGCGGCCCTGAGCAGCCATCGGCCGCTGGGCAGCGTGGGGCTGCTGGCAGGCATCTTCAATGTCAGCGTGCCTTCGGGCGGTGACAGCTACACCGTCAACGTGGGACAGTACCTGCCCGGTGATGCCAGGGCGCCGTTCGCCAACCGCCATGCGGCATCCCTGCGCGCCATCTACGACCTGGCCGAGCCCGAGCGCTCGCTGTTCATCTACCAGACCGGACAAAGCGGCGTGGCCCTGTCCAGCCGCTATGCGGACATGTCTGCCGAATGGGCCGACGGCCGCTACCGGCCGCTGCAGATGGCGCCCGCGCGCTGGCGCCATTCCATGATGCTGCGGCCGCAGTAGGTTGCAGTAGGTTGCATTAGGCTGCAGCAGCGGCGCGCGCAGGACTCAGGTGCTGAGGAATTGCTCGATCAGCCCGGCCACGTCCGCCGGCTGGTCGTGGTGCAGCATATGGCCGGCGTCCTGGACCACGGCCGTGCGGCAGTCGGCTATCTGCCCGATGCGCTCGTGGTACTCGGCCAGCGTGTAGCGGTCCTTCCACCACATGCCCAGGCTGTCGTCGCTGGCCTCGACGGCCAGTACCGGCGCCGTGATCGCCCGGTACAGGGCCAGGATTTCTTCCACGCGGAACAGCTGCGCGCTGATGAGCTTGTGCGCCGTGTCGCCCAGGATTTCCCAGCGGCCCTGCGCATTGGGCGCCGCCCAGTGGTGGGCCAGCCACAGCGCCTTGTCCCCGGGCAGGCGGCGGTTGGTCTTCATCAGCCTGCGCGCCACGTCCTGCACGCTGTCATAGCTCTTGAGCTCCATGCCGCCGCTGCGCAGCTGGCGCAGCTCGTCCATCCACTGCGCATAGCGCGCAGGCGCCTGGTCGGGCCGGGTGGCCGGCATGCCGAAGCCCTCCAGATTGACCAGCCGGCGTATGCGCGCAGGCCGCGCGCCCGCGTACATCATGGACACGTTGCCGCCCATGCTGTGGCCCACCAGGTCCACGGGCGTATCGCCCACCAGGGTGTCCAGCAGGTGGTCCAGGTCGCCCAGGTAGTCGGCAAAGTCATGCCGGTCGGCAGGCCAGGCCGGCCGGCTCAGGCCGAAGCCGCGCCAGTCCGGCGCAATGATGCGGCGCCCCGCCATGAAGGCCTCGCCAAAGGCATCGACCACGAACTGGTAGGAGGCCGCCACATCCATCCAGCCGTGCACCAGCACCAGCGGCGCCAGGGCGGGATCGCCATCCACGGGCCCCCACTCCCGCACGTGGTACTCCATGGTGCGCACCGGCACCATGCGCGAGCGCCAGGGGCGTGTGGGAGCGTAGATGGGCGCTTCTTCAGCGGCCGTGGCAGAGAGGGAAGAGGGGGCTTGCAGCATCCCGCCGATTATTCCGGTTTGCTGCTGTGCAGCAGTCAGGGGCGGGACAGCGGTTGCGCGGGATTTCCCTGTGGCGGCAGACCCGCAGGTAGTAACCCGAGCGCCGCCGCCGCTGATGCACGGCATCAGAAACAATGATTGGCCGGCAGGGCCGGCGCTGCCTACAGTGGGTTGCAGATCGACCGCACAACAACCCGAAGGAGACAGCAATGCAGCAACGCAGATGGCTGACGGCCGCCATGGCCGCAGGATTGTGGGGCGCCGCCATGGCGGCGCAGGCCGGCACGGTGACGGTGCTGACCTCGTTTCCCAAGGAGCTGACCACGGCCTACCAGAAGGCCTTCGAGGCGGCCAATCCGGGGATCAAGATCGAGATCCTGAACAAGAACACCACGGCCGCCGTGGCCTATGTGCGCGAGCTGCCCGAGGGCCAGCGGCCCGACATCATGTGGGCCAGCGCCCCTGATGCCTTCGAGGTGCTGGCGCGCAACAAGCTGCTGACCGCCGCGCCCGAGACGCGCAATCCGGCCGCGCCCGCCAAGATCGGCAACTACCCGCTCAACGACCCGCAGGGCCTGTACTACGGCCAGGCGCTGGCAGGCTACGGAATCATGTGGAACACGCGCTACCTGAAGGCGCACAAGCTGGCGGCGCCCAAGGAGTGGAGCGATCTGACGCGGCCCGAGTACTTCGGCCACATCGCCATCTCCTCGCCCTCGCGCTCGGGCACCACGCAGCTGACGGTGGAAACCATCCTGCAGGGCGAGGGCTGGGACAAGGGCTGGCGCCAGCTGCTGTCCATGATGGGCAATGCCGCCGCCGTGACCGACCGCAGCTTTGCCGTGCCCGATGGCGTGAACAACGGCCAGTACGGCATAGGCATCGTGATCGATTTCTTCGGGCTGGCGGGCAAGTACTCGGGCTTTCCGGTGGACTTCGCCTACCCGGCGATGACGGCCGTGGTGCCGGCCAACATCGCGCTGATCGCGGGCGCCAAGAATGCCGATGAGGCGCGCAAGTTCATGGCCTTCACCATGTCGGTGCCGGGCCAGCAGCTGCTGTTCGACCCCAAGATCAGCCGCCTGCCCATCCTGCCCTACAGCCAGCTCAAGGCGCCGGCCGGCTACCCCGTGCCGCAGGAGGTGGCGCAGCGCGCCAAGGTGCAGTTCGATGCCAACCTGTCCGAGTCGCGCTATGCCGTGGTGATCAGCCTGTTCGACCAGATGGTGACCTTCCGCCTCAAGGAGCTGCAGGCGGCCACGCGCGCCATCCAGGAGGCGCACAAGGCCCTGCAGGCCAAGCCCAATGCCAAGGGGCAGGAGCTGCTGGCGCAGGCGCGCGACATCGCCTACTCGCCGCTGGTGGGCGAAGCCAATGTGAAGGACGAGCAGTTTCTGGAGCTGTTCCGCAAGAGCCGGCGCGATGTGGCCGTGTCCAAGGAGCTGACGGGCCTGGAGCAGATGTGGGCCGACAAGGCGCGTGCCAACTACGAGCGCGCGGCCAAGCTGGCGGCCGAGGCGCGCGGCCTGGCCCGGTAGGTGGCGCAGGGGCCCGGCACCGGGCGCCTGCATGCACTCCCCTTGACAGTCTCTTTCGCTGCGGAGCATTCGCATGAGCATCGATTCCATGGCGGCGCCCGGCGCCGCCCCCCTTGCTGCGCGCGCACGGCGCATTCCGTCGGGCTGGGGGCCGTGGCTGGCCTTCGCGCTGATCCTGGCCTTTTTGCTGGCCTTTCTCATCGTGCCCGTGGGCATGGTGGTCTACACCGCCTTCGTCAATGAAGGCGGCGGGCTCACGCTGGGGCACTTCGGCAATTTCTTCGGCCAGACCGTCTTCCGCGAGTCGTTCTTCAACAGCCTGGGCGTGTCCCTGGCCAGCGTGTTCTTCGCCAGCCTGATCGCCGTGCCGCTGGCCTACCTGACCGTGCGCTTCGAGTTCCGGGGCGCGCTGCTGATACAGACGCTGGGCGTGCTGCCGCTGATCATGCCGCCCTTCGTGGGGGCGGTGGCGCTGCAGCTGATCTTCGGACGCAGCGGCTCGGTCAACCTGCTGCTGGACGACTGGTTCGGCTTCACCGTGCCCATCATGGAGGGGCTGACGGGCGTGATCTTCGTGGAGAGCATCCACTACTTCCCGTTCATCCTGCTCAACCTCGTGGCGGCCATGCGCAATATCGACGGGGCCATGGAGGAGTCGGCGCTGAACCTGGGCTCGCGCGGCTTCCGGCTGTTCCGGCGCGTGATCTTTCCGCTGGCCATGCCCGGCTACCTGGCGGGCGCGGCCCTGGTGTTCGTCAAGGTGTTCGACGACCTGGGCACGCCGCTGGTGATGGGCGTGACCAATATGCTGGCGCCCCAGGCCTATCTGCGCATCACCTCGGTGGGGCTCGATGATCCGCTGGGCTATGTGATCAGCGTGATCATGATCGCGTTCTCCATCGTCGCCCTGTGGCTGGCCGCGCGGGTGATGAAGGGCAAGGACTACGCCACGCTGCAAAAGGGCGGCAGCGCGCTGCAAAAGCGCCGGCTGTCGGCCTGGGAGGCGCTGCTGGCTTATGGCTGGATCGCCCTGGTGCTGCTGGTGGTGCTGGCGCCGCACATCGGCATCTTGCTGATGTCGTTCTCCAAGGTCTGGAGCTTTTCGGTGCTGCCCGACAGCTATACGCTGGAGCACTACGCCACGGTGTTCACCGACTCGGGCTACATGATCGGCAACACGCTGCTGTACTGCCTGATGGCGGCGGGCATCGACGTGGTGATCGGCACCGCCATCGCCTACCTGATCCTGCGCACCCGGCTGCCTGCCCGGCAGTGGCTGGACTACCTGGCCTCGGTGGCGCTGGCGATTCCGGGGCTGGTGCTGGCCATCGGCTACCTGCGGCTGTTCAAGGGCGTGAACCTGCCCTTCACCGATACGCCCATCGTCACGACCTGGGTGCTGATCATGCTGGCCTATGCGGTGCGGCGGCTGCCGTATGCGCTGCGCTCGTGCATGGCGGCGCTGCAGCAGGTGCACATCTCGCTGGAGGAGGCCGCGCAAAGCCTGGGCGCGGGCCGCACCAGCGTGATACGGCGCGTGATGGTGCCGCTGATGGCCGGCGGCATCCTGGCCGGCTTCGTCACCAGCTTCATCACGGCGGCGGTGGAGCTGTCGGCCACCATCATGCTGGCCTCGGCCCAGAGCCAGGCGCCCATGAGCTACGGCATCTACCTGTACATGCAAAGCATCTCGGGGCGCGGGCCCGGTGCGGCATTGGGCGTGCTGGCCGTGGTCGTGGTCGGCCTGGGCACGTATTTCTCGCACCGCTTCGTGGAGCGCTCGCGCGCCACCGTGCAATCGACTTCGGAGTGAACCGCCATGCACCTGGACCCTGTCTCCCTCGAATGCAGGCACATCAGCCTGAGCTACGGCAGCAACGAAGTGCTGCGCGACGTCAACCTCAAGATCGAGCCCGGCGAGTTCTTCGCGCTGCTGGGGCCTTCGGGCTCGGGCAAGTCCACGCTGCTGCGGCTGATCGCGGGCTTCAACCGGCACCAGCGCGGCGAGCTGCTGGTGGGCGGGCAGGACATCACGGGGGTGCCGCCGCATGCGCGCAACATCGGCATGGTGTTCCAGAACTATGCGCTGTGGCCGCACATGACGGTGTACGACAACGTGGCCTTCGGCCTGGTCGAGCGCCGCGAAAGCCGCGACACCATCCGCCGCAAGGTGGGCGAGGTGCTGGAGCTGGTGGGCCTGTCGCAGTACGCGCAACGCCGCCCGGGCCAGCTGTCGGGCGGGCAGCAGCAGCGCGTGGCGCTGGCGCGCACCGTGGTGATCGCGCCCAAGCTGCTGCTGCTGGACGAGCCGCTGTCCAACCTCGACAAGCAGCTGCGCGTGCAGATGCGCGAGGAACTGCGCAGCCTGCAGCGCAAGCTGGGCCTGACCACCATCTTCGTCACCCACGACCAGGAAGAGGCCATGACCACGGCCGACCGCATGGCCGTGCTGGACAAGGGCGTGCTGCAGCAGGTGGGCTCGGCGGCGGGGCTGTACGACTATCCGGCCAACCGCTTCGTGGCGGGCTTTGTCGGCACGGCCAATGTGCTGGAGGGCGAGGTGCTGCCGACGATAGGCGAGTCGCTGGTCTTCAAGGTGCCGGGCCTGGGCACGCTGACCCTGCCGCGCCCGGCCCAGCCGCCCGTGCCGGGGCGCGCGGCGCTGGCCTTCCGGCCGCACCAGGTGCAGATTGCGGTGCGCGACGATGCGGGCGATGCCTCGCGCGTGTGGGTGGAAGGGCAGATCGAGAGCGCCGAATTCCTGGGCGAGTTCTCGCGCTACCGCGTGCGCGTGGGCGAGGTGGCCGTGGTCGCCGACCAGGCGCATTACGCGGGCATTGCCATGTTTCCCATGGGCATGCCGGTGCGCCTGGGCATCGAGCCCACGCAGCTGCGCTACCTCGATGAGTGAACGATGAGACGGCTAGGGATGTTCCCTGAAACCCGGGCCTGCCCGGGCCGCAGGCCCTGGCGCCTGCGCTAGGCTGGCCGCCCATGGAGATGTATCAGCTGCGCGCCTACGTCACGGCGGCCACGCTGGGCAGCGTCACGCGCACGGCCGAGGCCCTGCACCTGACCCAGCCCGCCATCACGGCCCAGATCAAGGCGCTGGAGGAAGAGCTGGGCGTGGCGCTGTTCGACCGGCGCCCGGGCCGCATCAGCCTCACGCGGGCCGGCGAGGCCCTGATGGAGCCCGCCCGGCAGGTGCTGGATGCGGCAGGACGCCTGCAGGGCCAGGCCCGCGAGCTGCAGGGCGAGATCACCGGCCAGCTGCTGCTGGGCACGGTGGCCGACCCCGAGGCGCTGCGCCTGGGCTCGCTGCTGCACGGCCTGGTGGAGGCGCTGCCGCTGCTGGACATCAAGACACGCCAGGGCTGGGCCGAGGAGTTGCGCGCGCAGGTCGCGGCCGGCGGCCTGCAGGGCGCGTTCTACATCGGCGCCCACATGCCGCGCGACCTGGGCGCCCTGGTGCTGCAGACACTGCACTACCGCGTGGCGGCGCCGCCCGCGCTGCGCGAACGCGTCCTGCAATCGGGCTGGAAGGACCTGGCGCAACTGCCCTGGATCGGCGCACCCGCGCAGCACCATGAGCAGGCCCTGCTGCTGGCGCTGTTCGCCCGCCAGGGGCTGAGCCCCAATCAGATCGTGGAAAGCGATGCCGCCGCCGCGCCCGAGAGCCTGGTGCGCGCCGGCCTGGGCCTGGCGCTGCTGCGCGAGGACCGCGCCCTGGCCGCGGCCGAGCATGGCTGCGTGGCCATCTGGCCGCATGCGCGCGTGTCGGCGCAGCTGGGCTTCATCCACCCGCGCGAGGCCGAGCACGACCCGGCCCTGGTGGCCACGCTGTCGCAGCTGCGCAGGGTCTGGGGACTGACCGAGGTTCAGGCGCCGCCGCCGCCGCCGGCCTGAGGGGTGCCTGCCTGGACGATGGCCTCGACCAGCGCATCGAGGCTGCCCTGGCGTTCCTGCTCGCCCACCTCGAACAGCTCCAGCACGCCGGTGCCGCGCAGGATGGCGAAGGCCATGGCCGCAAAGCCCTGGGGGCGGGGATGGTGGGCCGCGATCTCGGGGAAGACGTCCAGGAAGCGGGTATAGAACACGCTGTCCACATGTACCCGGCGCGCGTCCACGCGGTCGAACAGCGAGGGGGAGGCCTTGCAGCCGAAGAACATGCTCCAGGCCGCCTGGTAGTTGGCCGCACCGAAGATGTTGTCCCAGGCCAGGGTGACGAAGGTCTGTGCGCGTTCGCGCAGGGGCAGGGCCTTGTCGGGCCAGACCGTGCCCTGGTCGCTCAGTGGCTCCATGACCTCGATGACCAGCCGCTCCATCAGCGCATCGCGGCTCTCGAAGTGGTGCTGCAGCGCGCCCAGCGACACATCGGCGCCGCGCGCGATGGCCTGCAGCGTGGCGCTCTTGAAGCCGCCCTCGCGCAGCAGCGCCAGGGCGGAGTCGATGATCTTGCGTTGCGTTGTCTCCACACGCTCGGTCTGCGGCGTGCGTGCGCGCCGCTGCGTGGCGGACGTCGTCATGTTCTGGGCTCCAGAGGGCAAAAAAATAATAGTAGATTGTTTTTGTTTGTTGCGGGCGTTCAACCGTTGCCGCAGTGCGGCATGGCGGGCGGCAATGCGTCGATCGCCCTCGCTACTCCTTCTTTTTGGGCTTGTCCATAGGGATAAATTACAAGAAATAATAATTTATTGTTTTTTATAGTTGATACCCATCAACAAGGGGCGCACAAGGCCCCGCATTCCAACAGGCACCCCACGAGGAGACATTGCCGTGAAGACCACCGAAGTGTTCCAACCCCTGCGCCGCCGCGCGCCTTGCTGAGAGCCGGAGCACCCCCTTGATGCACAGTTCTTCTTCGCAGGGCCATCTGGAGCGCAGGCTCAAGAACCGCCATATCCAGCTCATCGCGCTGGGCGGCACCATTGGCACGGGCCTGTTCCTGGGCTCGGCCGGCATCATCGAGCTGGCCGGCCCGTCCGTGCTGCTCGGCTACGCCATTGGCGGGCTGATCATCTTTTTCATCATGCGTTTCCTGGGCGAGATGCTGGTCGAGGAACCCAACGCGGGCTCGTTCAGCTATTTCGCCAACCGCTACCTGGGCCGCTTCGCGGGCTTTCTGGCGGGCTGGAACTGTGTGGCGCTGTATGTGCTCGTGGGCATGCTGGAGCTGACGGCCGCAGGCAAGTTCATCCAGTTCTGGTGGCCCGGCATACCCACCTGGGTGACGGCGGCGGTGTTCTTCGTGCTGATCAACGGCGTGAACTTCATCAACGTCAAGGCCTATGGCGAGTTCGAATTCTGGTTCGCGCTGATCAAGATCGCGGCCGTGCTGGCCATGATCGCTGCGGGCGTGTATCTGCTGGCCAACGCCGACCGGCCCGAGCAGACCGTGCGCAACCTGTGGACGCACGGCGGCTTCTTTCCCAACGGCTTCTCAGGCCTGGTGATGGCCTTCGCCTTCATCATGTTCGCCTTCGGCGGCGTGGAGATGCTGGGCTTCGCGGCGGCCGAGACCGACCAGCCGCGCACCGTCATCCCCAAGGCCGTGAACCAGCTCATCTACCGCGTGCTGGTGTTCTACATCGGCTCCATGGCCGTGCTGATGTCGCTGATGCCCTGGACCGACCTGCTGGGCCAGCTCAAGGCCGGCGGCGACACCTACAGCAGCAGCCCCTTCGTGCTGGTGTTCTCGGGCCTGGGCGAGAACACTGCCGCCCACCTGCTGAACTTCGTGATCCTCACGGCCACGCTGTCGGTCTACAACAGCATGGTCTACAGCAACAGCCGCCTGCTGTACGGCATGGCCAGCGAAGGCAATGCGCCGCGCTCGCTGATGCAGGTCAACCGCCGCGGCGTGCCGGTGCGGGCCATCGTCTATCCGGCCATCTTCACGGCGCTGGCCATCGTGCTGAACTATGTGGCGCCGGCCGGCGTGCTGGAGTTGCTGATGTCGCTGATCGTGGCGGCCCTGGTGATCACCTGGACCATCATCATCGTGGCGCACTGGCGCTTTCGCCGGGCGCATGTGGCGCGCAAGACCGTGCTGGGCTTTCCCGCACCGGCCGCGCCGCTGACCAACGCCATCTGCCTGGCTGCCATGGCCCTGGTGGTGGGCGTGATGCTGCTGACACCGTCGGTGCGGTCCTCCGCGCTGGCCATTCCGATCTGGGTCCTGGTGGTCTACGGGGCCTATCGCCTCGTGTTCCGCCAACGTCCCACGCCTGTGCTGGAATCCGTACTGGAACCCGCGCACATCCCCCGTTGAAACCTTCAAGGAGAACCAACCATGGCAGACCTGTTCGACAACCCGATGGGCCTGATGGGCTTCGAATTCGTGGAATTCGCGTCGCCCGCGCCCGGCGTGCTGGAGCCGCTGTTCGAGAAGCTGGGCTTCACCCTGGTGGCCAAGCACCGTTCCAAGAACGTGCTGCTGTACCGCCAGGGAGGCATCAACTTCATCATCAACAATGAGCCGGGTCAGGCCGCCTATTTCGCGGCCGAGCACGGCGCCTCGGCCTGCGGCCTGGCCTTCCGCGTCAAGGACGCGCACCAAGCCTACAAGCGTGCGCTGGAGCTGGGCGCGCAGCCCGTGGAAATTCCCACCGGCCCCATGGAATTGCGCCTGCCGGCCATCAAGGGCATCGGCGGCGCGCCGCTGTACCTGATCGACCGCTTCGACGAAGGCAAGTCCATCTACGACATCGACTTCGAGTTCCTGCCCGGCGTGGACCGCAACCCCAAGGGCCACGGCTTCCACGTGGTGGACCACCTGACGCACAACGTCTACCGCGGCCGCATGACCTACTGGGCGGACTTCTACAGCAAGCTGTTCAATTTCCGCGAGATCCGCTACTTCGACATCTCGGGCGAGTACACCGGCCTGGCCTCCAAGGCCATGACGGCGCCCGACGGCCTGATCCGCATTCCGCTGAACGAGGAATCGCGCCAGGGCGGCGGCCAGATCGAGGAGTTCCTCATGCAGTTCAACGGCGAGGGCATCCAGCACATCGCGCTGCTGACGGACAACCTGCTGGACTCCATCGACCAGCTGCAGATGGCCGGCATTCCGCTGCTGACCGCGCCCAACGACATCTACTACCAGAACCTGGAAGGCCGCCTGCCCGGCCACGGCCAGCCCGTGGGCGAGCTGCAGGCGCGCGGCATCCTGCTGGACGGCACGACCGAGGGCGGCCAGCCGCGCCTGCTGCTGCAGATCTTCTCCCAGCCCATGCTGGGCCCCGTGTTCTTCGAGTTCATCGAGCGCAAGGGCAACTACCGCGAGGGCTTCGGCGAAGGCAATTTCAAGGCCCTGTTCGAGTCCATGGAGCGCGACCAGATCAACCGCGGCGTGCTGCGGGCCGAGGCACCGCAGGGCGCCTGATCCCGACGGACGCAGCGCGCCCGTCCGGCCCTGGCCGGGTGGGCGCGCTGTCGTCAGGGTAAACACGGACGGCCCTACACTCGGTGCCCATGAATTCCCCCTCGATGCAACCGGTGGCGCTCGGTCAAAGCGCATTGCAAGTCAGCCCCATCTGCCTGGGCACCATGACGTTCGGCGAGCAGGTCGGCGAGGCCGAGGCCTTTGCCATCATGGACCGCGCGCTGGAGCGCGGCGTGGACTTCTTCGACACGGCCGAGATGTATGCCGTGCCCGCACGCGCCGAAACCTGCGGCGCCACCGAAACCATCATCGGCCGCTGGTTCGCCCAGCGCCCCGGCGCGCGCGCCAAGGTCGTGCTGGCCACCAAGGTGGCCGGTCCTTCGCGGGGCATGCCCTGGGTGCGTGACGGCAAGGGCATGACGGCGGCCGACATCGCCGCCTCCTGCGAAGGCAGCCTGCGCCGCCTGGGCACGGACGTGATCGACCTCTACCAGATCCACTGGCCCGAGCGCAACGTGCCGGCCTTCGGCCAGCTGTACTACGACCCGTCCAAGGAAAGCTCGCAGACCGGCATCCACGAGCAGCTCGAGGCGCTCGGCCGTCTGGTCCGGGAAGGCAAGGTGCGCCAGATCGGCCTGTCCAATGAAACGCCCTGGGGCGTGCACGAATTCGTGCGCCTGGCCGAGCAGCACGGCCTGCCGCGCGTGGCCTCGGTGCAGAACGCCTACTGCCTGCTCAACCGCAGCTGGGAAAACGGCATGGACGAAAGCTGCCACCGCCTGGGTGTCTCGCTGCTGGCCTATTCGCCGCTGGCCTTCGGCCTGCTCACGGGCAAGTTCGACGTGCATGCGCCCACCGATCCCGCTGCGCCGCAGGCCGCACGCATTGCGCGCTACGAGTCCGTGCGCAAGCAGCGCTGGGGGCGGCCCGAAGCCCTGGCTGCCGCGCGCCGCTACAACGCGCTGGCGCGCGAGCACGGCATGACGCCCACGCAGCTGGCGCTGGCGTTTTGCTACACCAAGTGGCAGGTGGCCAGCACCATCATCGGCGTGACCTCGGTGGCCCAGCTCGATGAGGACCTGAACGCCTGGGGCACACAACTGTCGCCCGAACTGCTTTCGGCCATCGACGCCATCCGCTGGGAAGTGCGCGACCCTGCGCAATAGGCCTAGGCCCTGCGCCTTCAGCGGCTGCACTCGCCCTTGAGCGCAGCAGCCGCCAGCATGGGCAGGCTCAGCAGGCCCATGCCGCCGCCCTTGAACTCGCCCTTCATGCAGTCGCCCTGGGCGGCCTCGCGCATGCCGCTGGCCAGCGGGTCCTCGCGCTGCGCAGGGATCTGGGGCCTGACCAGGCCCTGCCGGGCCGCCGACTGCACGGCCTCGCGGCCTGCGGCCGAGTCCAGCAGGCGGCCCATGGCCCAGGCGCTGCGCGCGGTGTCCGGGACGGCCTCGGTGTCGGCGGCCACAGGCGCTTGCGGCGCGGCGGCTGTTGCGGCTTCCTCCGTGGCCTTTGTGGCCCCTGCGCCTTGCCTTGAAGGCGGTGCGACGGCGGCGGTGTCCGGCCGTCGCGCAGGCGCGGACGCAGGCGCCGGTCCGGGCCGGGCAGCCGCTGGAGCAGGAGAGGGGGCCGGCGTCGGCGTCGGCGTCGGCATCGGCATCGGCGTCTCGACCCAGACCACCTGAAGGCGGTGGGCCTCGGCCTGCCCGGTGCCGGGCCGCGCATTGTCCGGGGCCAGACCCTGCCACAGCAGCGCCCCATGAAGCAGCAGCGACAGCAGCAGGCCCGCGATCAGCCGCAGCCGTCCGCTGCTCAAGCCTCGGGCCCTGCCACCCATTCCAGCAGGTCGCCGGGCTGGCACTGCAGTGCCTCGCAGATGCGCTCCAGTGTGTCGAAGCGCACGCCGCGCACCTTGCCGCTCTTGAGCAGGGAAATATTCTGTTCGGTGATGCCGACCATCTCGGCCAGTTCGCGCGAACGCATCTTGCGGCGCGCCAGCATCACATCGAGGTGGACGATGATGGGCATGCTCAGACGAATCCCGCGTTCTCGTCGGCGATGCGCCGCGCCTGCAGCATCACATGGGCGATGGAGACCAGCACCACGCCGAGCAGCACCAGCAGGCCATCGTGCCAGTACAGGCCCAGCGTGACGAAGCGCTGCCCTGGCGGATTGCCCATGCTGGCCGCCACCGACATCAGCGCGCGCGTGAAGGGCAGGGCCAGCGCGCCCGCCAGCACCGTCCAGGCAAAGCGCATCAGGGCGTGCTGCGCCTGCTGGCCGAAGACACGGCCCTGCAGGTACTCGCCGAACAGTGTCCACAACTGGCGCAGCGCATACAGGCCGCAGCCCACGGGCAGCAGGCTGACCAGTGCGGTGCGCCAGCGCGCAGCCATGTCCAGCGGCTGGCCGGGCGGCATGCCCAGCAGGCCTTCCGCCTGGCCCGAAAGATCTTGCGGCGACAGCAGGGCGGCTGCCGGCAGGGCCAGCAGCGCGACGGCACCGAGCGCAATCAGGATGCGCGCCGCCTGGGAGTGGCGCCTCAGGGCGTTGCCCGCGGCGTGGGGCGTATAGTTCATGGCACAGCCTTGTATTGATGAATCGATAAAAATTTATTGTAAAACGATAAAAAATTCATGTCCAAGAAAAACTCTCATGTCAGCGAAACACCGGCCACGCAGCTGCTGCGCGCCCACAAGGTGGAGTTCACCGAGCACCCTTATGAGTACCTGGAACACGGCGGCACCGAGCACAGCGCGGCCAGCCTGGGCCTGGACGAGCACATGGTGGTCAAGACCCTGGTGATGCAGGACCAGGACGCCAGGCCGCTGATCGTGCTCATGCACGGCGACTGCAAGGTCTCCACCAAGAACCTGGCACGGCAGATCGGCGCCAAGAGCGTGGAGCCCTGCAAGCCCGAAGTCGCCAACCGCCACAGCGGCTACCTGGTCGGCGGCACCTCGCCCTTCGGCACGCGCCGCGACATGCCGGTCTATATCGAAGAGAGCATCCTGGCGCTGCCGCGCATCGCCATCAACGGCGGGCGCCGGGGCTTTCTGGTGCAGCTGGACCCGCAGGTCTGCGTGCAACTGCTGGATGCACGGCCCGTGCACTGCGCGCTGGCAGAATAGATGCCCTGAAGAAATGAACAGGACTTGCGCACACGGGAAGGCGGCCGCCGCCTCCACCGGGTTCGCGCAGGTCCTGATGAAAAACATGTGTCGGCGATCAGGGAGGGCGGGCCATCATGGCCGGCCGGATCGCGCGCCGGCGCTCCACAGACCGGCCAAGGACTTCAATTGAACGCGCTCTACCCCCTTCTCGCCACCGTGGCGGCCTACCTGATCGGCTCGCTGTCGTTCGCCGTCATCGTCAGCCGGGCCATGGGCCTGAATGATCCGCGCACCTACGGCAGCGGCAACCCCGGCGCCACCAATGTGCTGCGTTCCGGCAGCAAGGCGGCCGCAGCCGTGACCCTGTTGCTGGACGCCGCCAAGGGCTGGCTGCCCGTGGCCCTGGTGCAATGGTTCGGCAGCCGCTTCGGCCTGGGCGACGGCACGGTGGCCATGGTGGCGCTGGCCGCCTTCCTGGGCCACCTGTACCCGGTGTTCTTCCGCTTCAAGGGCGGCAAGGGCGTGGCCACGGCCCTGGGCGTGCTGCTTGGCATCAGCGTCTGGCTGGGCCTGGCGGTGGCGCTGACCTGGCTGATCATTGCCGTGTTCTTCCGCTATTCCTCGCTGGCTGCCCTGGTGGCCTCCGTGTTCGCCCCCGTCTACTACCTCCTGTGCAGTGGCGTGGTCTGGTATGCCGAGACGCCGATTGCCGCCGCCATCGTCGCCATGGCGGCCCTGCTGATCTGGCGCCACCGCGAGAACATCCAGCGCCTGATGGCCGGCAAGGAATCCAGGCTGGGCAGCAAGAAGGCCGACGCCGCCACTGCGCCAGCCAAGCCCGGCACTGGCAAGGGCAAGCCGCATTGACCGCCGCCGCCGCGCTGCGCTCCACGGGCGCAGCTTGCGTGAATGGCGTGGCCGGCCAGCTGCGCTCCAGGCCCTCTCACCACTGACGACCTTCCCACATGGCATCGAGTCCATCGCAGCGCGTCTACCGCGCACCTTGCCCCGGTTGCGGCGCGCCCGTGGAATTTTCCAGCGCCCAGGCCAGCTACGCCGTCTGCGAGTTCTGCCGCAGCACCGTGGTGCGCCAGGGCGATGTGCTGCAGCGCCGCGGCTCCATGGCCGAGGTCTTCGAGGACTACAGCCCCCTGCGCATCGGCGCCACGGGCCAGATGCTGCGCAACGGCAAGCCCGAGCACTTCACCCTGGTCGGGCGGCTGCAGCTCAAGAGCGAGGCGGGCGCCTGGAGCGAATGGGTGGCCGCGTTCAGCGATGGTGCGCTGGGCTTCCTGAGCGAGGACAACGGCCAGTTCGTCTGGTCCTGGCCCTGGGAGGCCGAGGCCCTGCGCAACGGGCCGTTCAAGGCCTCCGACTGGCTGCTGGGCTCGCAGCGCGTGCTGGGCGGCAAGAGCTTCACGGTCAGCAGCGTGCAGAACGCGCGGCTGGTATCGGCCCAGGGCGAGCTGGCGCAGCTGCCCGAGCCCGGCACGCCGTACCGGCTGGTGGAGCTGCGCAGCGAGCAGGGCCAGGTCCTGTCCGTGGACTTCTCGTCGCAGCCGCCTGCGCTGAGCCTGGGCGAACGCGTGGTGCTGGACGACCTCAGGCTGCAGGGCCTTCGCGACGGCGCCTCGCTCAAGAGCGAGCAGGGCCGGCACTTCAACTGCCCCAAGTGCGGCGCCGTGGTGCCTGTGCGCTTCACCACCACCAAGAGCCTGAGCTGCCCCAGTTGCGGATCGCTGGTGGACCTGAGCCAGGGTATTGGCAAGGAACTGTCCTATGCCGAACAGAACGAGCCCGTGCGCCCCGCCATCCCCCTGGGCAGCAAGGGTGCATTGGAAGGCCTGCAATGGCAGGTGGTGGGCTTTCAGCACCGCATGGGCGAGGAGGCCGGCGACGACGAGAGCTTTGGCTGGGAGGAATACCTGCTGTTCAGCCAGAAGGCCGGCTTCGCCTTCCTGGTCGATTCCTCCGATGGCTGGAGCATGGCCCGCGTGACCACGGGCGTGCCCAAGCTCTCCAAGAACCGCAGCACGGCCAAGTACATGGGCCGGCAATATCAGCTTGAATCGCGCTATACGGCCGAGACCACCTATGCGCTGGGCGAGTTCTACTGGCCCGTGCAGCGCGGCCAGACCACGCGCAATGTGGACTATGTGAGCGCAGGCGCGCAGAACAAGGCCTTTCTGGCCAGCGAGACCGAGAACGGCGAGACCACCTGGTCGCATGGCAGCGCCGTCTCGGCCACCACGCTGGCCACGGCCTTCGGCCTCAAGCAGCTGCGGGACCGCTCGCAGGTCGGCGTGATGTCGGGCAGCCGCTTCGGCCTGTGGACCATCGTCATCGGCGTGGTCATCCTGTGGCTGGTGTTCGTCATGCTGCGCGGCTGCATGTCGCGCCCGAACTGCGACCCGAACACCGATCCCAACTGCAACAGCTACACCCGCAGCAGCGGCGGCTCCTGGGGTGGCTACACCTCGGGCGGCAGCCACAAGTAAACAACGGAGAAACTGATCATGAACTTAGACTGGTTCAACCCCGCCGCCTTCTTCGGCTCGATCCTCTATGCGCTGGTGGGCGTGGTGGTGTTCTGGCTGTGCTTCATCATCATCGACAAGATCACGCCCGTGGACATGTGGGCCGAGATCGTCGAGAAGCACAACAAGGCGCTGGCCATGGTGGTGGCCGCCATGTGCCTGGGCATCAGCATCATCGTCGCTGCCGCCATCCACTGAACGGGGGCCGCCTGGCCCCCCGCACTCCCCATCTCCCGCCGACACGCAGCCCGCCTGAAAAGGTGCGGCTGCGCTGCGCATGGCGGCGTTGCTGCGTCGCAACAAATTCCTTGTTGATAGTGAGTTTGCAAATGATATTCGTTTGCATTCTAAATAGAATCGCCCCCTTCATTCGAAGAGAGGGTTTCCATGACAGACCATCAAGCTGCCCGCAGGGCAAGGCTTTCAGCGGGTGTGACCGCTGGCATCATCACCACCGCGCTGGCGGGCGCGGTCCATGCCCAGGATGCCGCTCCAGCCGATCCGGCACAGACGCAGACGCAGCCTCAACAGGCCCACACCCTGCCCACGCTGCAGGTCAACGCCTCCCAGTACGACCCTGACGACGTGCGCCCCGAAGGCGTGACCACGGCGACCAAGACCTACCTGGCGCCCAAGGACATCCCGCAGACCATCGATACGCTGGAGGTCAACAAATACAAGAGCTACGGCATCAACGACCTGGCCACCATGCTGGACGGCGTGCCGGGCGTGAACACCACCTACGACATGCGCGGCGAGGGCGTGTACATCCGCGGCTTCAAGGCCGACGAGAGCGACATCTACCGCGACGGCGTGCGCGAAAGCGGCCAGGTGCGCCGCAGCACGGCCAATGTGGAGCGCATCGAGATCCTCAAGGGACCGGCCTCGGTGCTCTACGGCCGCAGCGCGGGCGGCGGCGTGGTCAACATGGTGAGCAAGCAGGCGCGCTTCGACGCCAAGAGCAGCATCACGCTGCGTGGCGGCTCCTGGGACAACGTGGGCGGCACCATCGACATCAACCGCGTGCTCAACGAGAACGTGGCCGTGCGCCTGACGGCCGACCGCGAGCAGGCCCACAGCTTCCGCGAAGGCATACGCAACCGCAACGAGATGGTCTCGCCCAGCATCCTGGTGGACACCCGCACGGGATGGCGCTGGACCGGCCAGTACACCTATGACAACGTCTGGCGCGTGCCCGATCGCGGTCCGGTCTATGACCAGTTGCCAGCCGGCGTTTCCATCCGCAAGGGCTTCGCGGCACCGGGCGACTACGTGGAAGACCGCCTGCGCGTGCTGCGCTCCGACCTGTCCTATGACTTCAACAACCGCTGGAACCTGCGCTGGGTGGCCAGCAAGCGCGAGGCCAGCCAGGACTTCGACCACTATTTCGCCGGTACCTACCGCGCCGCGACCGGCAAGATCACGCCCAACTACGCCTGGCAGCAGACCCGCAACACCACGCTGTCCAACACGCTGGACCTGACGGGCAAGTTCAGCACGGGCAGCATCAAGCACGATCTGCTGGTGGGCCTGGAGGCCAGCGAGGAAGAGCGCGCGCCGCGCGTCGGCCAGCCCGGCAGCACCTTCGCCTATGACCCGTTCCAGCCCATCGTCTGGCCCAGCCGTCCGGTGCAGGGCAATCCGACCCAGGACAACTATCACAAGGGCAAGGGCCAGGCGCTGTACATGCAGGACCTGGTCAGCCTGACCGAGCAGTGGAAGCTGCTGCTGGGCCTGCGCTACGACAGCTACGACTTCCAGAGCACCAACAGGATCGCCAATCTCACGCGCAAGACCGACGGCAACGGCTTCAGCCCGCGCGTGGGCGTGGTGTGGCAGCCGGTGCGTGAGCACAGCTTCTATGCGTCCTGGAACAAGAGCTACTCGCCCTATGGCGGCCGCGGCATCCTGACCGTGGAAACCGCCGTGGGCGCGGTGCCGGACGACGAGCCCCAGTACTCGCGCCAGTCCGAGGTCGGCGTCAAGAGCGACTGGCTGGGCGGCGCGCTGTCCACCCAGGTCTCCGTCTACCAGCTGGAGAAGTACAACATCCGCTACCGCCCCGATCCCGAGAACGATCCCTACACCTGGGCCATCCGGGGCAAGGACCGTTCGCGCGGCATCGAGTTCAGCGCGGCCGGCCGCGTGGCCAGTTCCTGGTATGTGCGCGGCGGCGTGGCCTTCATGGAGGCCAAGGTGGCTGAAGACGCGCAAAACCCCGTCAACGTGGGCCTGTACCTGCGTGACACGGCAAAGCGCAACGGCAACCTGTTCCTGCGCTATGCGCCCAAGGGACCCTGGTACGGCGAAGTCGGCGTGACCTACACGGGCAGCCGCTTCACCAACGCCGCCAACACGGCCATCCTGCCCGGCTACTCGCGCTGGGATGCGCTGGTGGGCTGGCGCCAGGACGCCTGGACGGTGACCGTGGCGCTGTCCAACCTGTTCGACAAGCAGTACTGGCGCTCCAACTCCATGCCAGGCGCACCGCGCAGCGTTCTGGTCAGCGCCAACTACCAGTTCTGACGGCGGCGCCCGAGGCGCTGCGCTCCTTCCCGCTTTGCACGGTGTCCGTTGCACGCGGGAAGGGGCGCATCGCGCACAATACCGGCCGTGCAAACCTCAGCCCCTCTTGCCGGCGCGCAGCCGGCGCGTCCCATCGACATCGCCCTGCTGGTCAGCGTCTTCGTGATCGCGGCCTGCGGCCTGCTTTACGAACTGGCTGCGGGTGCGCTGGCTTCCTATCTGCTGGGCGATTCGGTCCTGCAGTTCTCCACCATCATCGGCAGCTACCTGTTCGCCATGGGCATAGGCTCCTGGCTGTCGCGCTATTTCGAGGACCATCTGCCCGCGCACTTTCTGCGCATCGAGCTGATGGTGGCCCTGGTCGGCGGCGCGCTGCCGGCCACGCTGTTCATTGCCAATGCCTACGCGCCCGGCGCGTTCCGGTTCCTGCTGTACGGCATGGTGCTGGTGGTGGGCACCCTGGTGGGGCTGGAGATTCCGCTGGTGATGCGCATCCTCAAGCGCAATGTGACGCTCAAGGACCTGGTGTCCCAGGTGCTGACCTTCGACTACCTGGGCGCGCTGGCCGTGTCGCTGGCATTTCCGCTGCTGCTGGTGCCCAAGCTGGGCCTGGTGCGCACGGGGCTGCTGTTCGGCTTCATGAATGCGGCGGTGGCGGTCTGGGCACTGCTGCTGTTTCGCCATGAACTGCGGCGCCCGCGCGCCCATGCCCTGGCCTGCGCGGCCGTGCTGGCCCTGTTGGGCACGGGCATCTGGGGCGCCGACCATCTGACGCGCCTGGCCGACGACCATTTCTACCAGGACCGCATCGTGCTCTCCAGCAGCTCGCCCTACCAGCGCATCGTGGTGACGCAGGGGCGCCAGGGCGCGCGGCTGTACCTCAACGGCAACCTGCAGTTCGCGCAAAGCGACGAGTACCGCTACCACGAGGCCCTGGTCCACCCCGTGATGGCCGCGCATGGCGCGCCCAAGCGCGTGGCCGTGCTGGGCGGCGGCGACGGCATGGCCGTGCGCGAGGTGCTCAAGTACCCCTCGGTGGAGTCGGTCACCCTGGTGGAGCTGGACCCGGCCATGACGGACCTGTTCAAGGACAACGCCATGCTGCGCCGGCTCAACGGCGAAGCGCTCAGCGATGCGCGCGTGCACATCCTCAATACCGATGCCTTCCACTGGCTGCAGCAGGGCGGCGATACCTTCGACGTGGTCATCGTCGATTTCCCCGACCCGACCAATTTCGCCATCGGCAAGCTGTTCACCAACAGCTTCTATGCCTTGCTGGACAAGCGCCTGGCCGCCAGCGGCTACGCCGTGGTGCAGACCACGTCGCCCCTGATCGCGCGCAAGAGCTACTGGACCGTGGTGCAGACCATCGAATCCATCGGCCTGCAGGCCACGCCCTACCACGCCCATGTGCCCAGCTTTGGCGAGTGGGGCTTCGTCATCGCCAGCCACCGGCCTTGGCGCGAGCCCGATGCCCTGCCTGCGGGCCTGCGCTTTCTGAGCGCGCAGACCATGGCGCTGATGTTCGACTTCCCGCTGGACATGGCGCGCGTTCCGGCCGAGGTCAACCGCCTGTCCAACCAGGTGCTGGTCAACACCTACGAGCGCGAATGGGGCAGGGTGGAGCGTTGAGCACCGGCCTCTCGTCCCTGTGGAGCCGGCGCCAATGGCTGCAGGGCCTGGCCGGCGGCGCGGCCCTGGGACTGGGCCTGTCCGGCTGTACGCCAACGCCACCGCGGCTTGAAGACCTGCCCGGCGGATTCAGCGGCGTGGCGCTGGAGCGCGGCCATGCCTTGCGCGCGTTCTGGCAGCGGCTGGCCCAGGGCCTGGCGCTGCCGGCACCGGCCGTGGTGCACCGTGCCAAGGTGGTGATTGCCGGCGGCGGCATGGCAGGCCTGGCCGCCGCGCGCGCACTGGAGCTGGCGGGCGTGCAGGGCGTGGCCCTGCTGGACACGCAGCAGGCCATGGGCGGCAACAGCCAGGGCGGCAGCATTGCGGGCCTGCCCTGTCCGCTGGGTGCCCACTATCTGCCCCTGCCCGGCGACGATGCGGCCGAGGTGCAGGACTGGCTGGAGGCCCTGGGCCTGCGCCAGCGCCGCGCGGGCCGCTGGCAGTACGACGAGCGCCATCTGTGCCACAGCCCGCAGGAGCGCCTGTTCTGGCAGGGCTCCTGGCATGAGGGCCTGCTGCCCGTCGATGGCGTGGCGCCGCGCACGCTGGAGCAGTACGAACTCTTTGCGCGCAGCGTGGCCCAGGAGATGGACAGGGCGGCCTTTGCCATGCCGTCCATCCGTGTCTGGCAGCGCGAGGGCCGGCTGCCCGCCGCCCATGCCGCGCTGGACGGCCAGACCATGCAGGCATGGCTGACCAGCCAGGGCATCGATGATGCGCAGCTGATCTGGTATCTGGAGTACTGCTGCCGCGACGACTTTGGCGCGGGCCTGGCGCGCGTATCGGCCTGGGCAGGCATTCACTATTTCGCCAGCCGCCATGGCTTCTCGGCCCCGCGCCGCCAGGACGAGCGCACGGCCGAAGACGCCGGCGACGCCGTGCTGACCTGGCCCCAGGGCAATGGCTGGCTGTCACAGCAGCTGGTGGCAGGGCTGGGCTCCACCGACCTGCAGACGGATTGCAGCGTGCTATCCATCGCGGAAGGTGCCGACGGTGTGGAGATCGACGTCTACCACCATGGCCGCCAGCAGCACGAGCGCTGGCTGGCCGCGCGCTGCGTGGTGGCCCTGCCCAGCTTCATCGCGGCACGCGTGGTACGCGATGCGCCGGATTTCCTGCGCGCGGTGGCGGGCCGGCTGGACTGGGCGCCCTGGCTGGTGGCCAACATCCATCTGCAGCGGCCGCTGGCCGACCGGCCCGGCGCCGATCCGGCCTGGGACAACGTGCTCTTTGCCGATCCGAATGCGGGCGGTCTGGGCTACGTGGACGCGGGCCACCAGGGCCTGGACCGGCTCACGCCCCGGCCCACGGTGCTCAGTTACTACCAGGCGCTGGGCGACTGGCCTGACGGGCGCGCGCAACTGCTGGGCCAGCCCTTCGGCTTCTGGCGGGACCGCATCGCCGGCAGCCTGCTCGTCCCCCATCCCGACCTGCTGCACAAGGCCACGCGCATGGAGATCACGCGCTACGGCCACGCCATGGCCATTCCCCGGCCTGGCGACCAGCAACTGCTCAGCCAGGTGGCGCTGCAGTCGCACCACCGGGGCCGCAGCGCGCAGTGCGCCGGCGAGCGCGTGGCCCTGCTGCCCACGCCGGGCACGCGCCGCCTGTGGTTCGCGCATTCCGACTGGGCCGGCTACTCGGTGCTGGAAGAGGCCTTCACGCGCGGCCACCATGCGGGCCTGTGGGCCGGAGCGCGGACCTGAGGCTGTTCGCGGTGGCCACATGCGCGTGGCAGGCGCTTCAGATGTTGCCCGGCACCTGCACCATGCGGTACAGCGACTGGCTGCCGCGTGCGGCCAGCACGCCCAGCTGCGCCAGCGTGCGCGGGTCCAGCTCCAGCGTGATGGCGGCGCGCGCCAGTGCCGAGCGGATGCGGGGGCCGTCCTCGCCTTCATGGATGACGGGCGGATACAGGCTGGCGCCATCGGCGCCGATCACGCTGGCCACCAGCGGCGGCTGCGGCGGCTCGCCACGGCGCAGCACCACGGCGATGTCGCCGTTGTCCAGCCGCACGTAGGTGCCGGGCGGGCACAGGCCCACGGCGCGCACCAGCGCGAAGCCCACCTCGTCGGAGTAGCGCTGCTGCTGGGTGAGCGCGCGCAGCGACTCGGCGGCGCTGCGGCCTTCGCGTGACTTGCGCGGGCTGATCAGGGCCGCGTAGCGGTCCACCGTGCCCAGGATGCGTACCAGGCGCTGCACCGGGGGCAGTGTGGCCAAGGGCTGCTGGGGTACGGCTTCATGGTGGCGGGCCACCAGTTCCAGCCACAGCGTGTCGTTGACGAACAGACGCGCCAGCAGGGCCTGGCTTTGCAGCGGATGGCGCTGCACGGCCTGCTGCTGGGCGGGGGTCAGCGGCTCGCGCTGCAGCGCCAGTTCGTCCTGCAGCGCGTTCATGCCGATGTTCATGGTCAGCGCGCCGCGTACCAGGGTGCGGTGCTCGGTCTCGTTCAGGCGCAGCTCGCGCGCCAGCACATGGCACAGGCAGGCGCAGACCAGGGCATGGGAGGCGCTGTAGCCCACGGTGGAGGAGCAGGCGCGCTGGAACATCAGGTACAGCGCGGCATCGCTGTCGTGGGCGATCAACTCCTGCAGCCACAGGTCGATCTGCTGCAGCTTGACCAGGAAGCCCTGCACCTGCAGCGGCGCGGACAGCAGCACGGACAGCGCGGCCTCCAGGTCGGACCACAGGCCCAGCAGGTCTTCGTAGGAATCGTCGGGGCGTCTGCTCATCGGTGGCGGGGTGCAGAAAACGGGGCGCGTGCAGGCCGCATCAGCGCCGCTCCAGCACCATCTCGCTGCCCTGGCGGGTCATCTGGACGTGGGCCAGAAAGCTGTTTCCCAGCAGCACATAGGGCATGGCAAGAGGGGCGACCACGGCGTCCACGCCAAAGACCTCGACATCGCCCACGCGCACCGAGTCCAGCCGCAGGCTCCAGCCCTGGGCGTCGCCATTGGCGGTGCGCATCATCACGGGCTGGCCCTTGAGAAAGGGCAGGCCCATGCGTTCGGCGTCGGACCGGCCTATCGCGACCGAGCTGGCGCCCGTGTCCACCATGTAGACCATGGTCTTGCCATTGATCTGGCCGCGTTCGATGAAATGGCCCCGGTTGTCGGCCTTGAGCACCACGCGCCGGCCGAGCGCGGGATCGCCCGCTGCCGCGCCCCGGCCGCCCAGGCTGATGGGCGCTTCGCCCAGGCGCAATGTATGGCGGCGGCCCTTGATTTCCACCTCGGCCGTGTCGCCCGATACCTGCAGCACGCGCACGTCCTGCAGGCTGTCGCCGGCCGCCAGCGCGCGCGGCGTGCCGCCGTCGATGACCAGCAGGGCCTTGCTGCCTAGCACGCCGCTGAGTGCCACGGACTGCGCTGCCGCCAGCGGCGGAAGCGCAGCGGCCACGCCGGCCAGGCTCAGAAGTACGGCACGCAGGTGGCGCATGGGGCTTGTGCTGGAGGGGTGGATTGCCGGGCGATCAGTCGCGGAAGTTGTTGAAGGACAGGGGATGGTCGGCCAGGTCCTTGCGGATCAGGGCCATGGCCGCCTGCAGGTCGTCGCGCTTGGCGCCCGTGACGCGCACGGCGTCGCCCTGGATGGCGGCCTGCACCTTGAGCTTGCTGTCCTTGATCAGCTTTTGCAGCTTCTTGCCCAGTTCGGCCTCGATGCCGTTCTTGACCTTGATGGTCTGCTTGAGCTTGTCGCCGCCGATCTTCTGTGCCTTCTGGATGTCCAGGAAGCGCACGTCCACGCTGCGCTTGGTCAGCTTGTTGCGCAGGATGTCCTCGACCTGCTGCAGCTGGAAGTCGGCATCGCCGAACAGCGTGATTTCCTTGTCCTTGAGTTCGATGGCGGCCGAGGTGCCCTTGAAGTCGAAGCGCGTGCCGATTTCCTTGGCGGTGTTCTCCACGGCGTTCTTCACTTCGACGAAGTCGGCTTCGCACACGGTGTCAAAAGAAGGCATGACAAATATTTCCTGTAAATGTTCTGAAAAAGTATCGCAGCGCGGGACCGGGCGATGCGGGCACGGTGCCGGAGGCGTGGGGACGCGGTGCGACAATCCGGCTGATGTTAGTCGAGAAAAATGTTCCGCTGCAGCATTGCAACAGCTTCGGCATCGCCGCCCGTGCCCACACCCTGGTGCGTGTGCGCAGCGACGAGGATATTCGCCATTTCCTGGCCGATCCGCTGTGGGGCCGCCAGCCCGTGTTCGTGCTGGGCGGCGGCAGCAACGTGGTGATCACGGGCGATGTCGACCCCGTGGTCCTCAAGATGGAGATAGCGGGCATGCGCCTGCTGCGCGAGACCGATCGCCACTGGATCGTCGAGGCCGGTGCCGGCGAGCGCTGGCACGACCTGGTGGCCTGGACCCTGTCGCAGGGCTATGGCGGCCTGGAGAACATGGCGCTGATTCCCGGCACAGTAGGCGCGTCGCCGGTGCAGAACATCGGCGCCTACGGGCTGGAGCTGCAGGACCGCTTCGAGTCGCTGGATGCCATCGACCTGGCCACGGGTGAATCCTTCACGCTGGATGCCGCGCAATGCGCCTTCGGCTACCGCGACTCGGTGTTCAAGCACGCCCCGGCCGAGCCCACGCCCGTGGCACGGGCGCGCATGAGCGGCGTGCCGCCGCGCGGCATGGGCCTCAAGGGCCGCGCCGTGATCACGCGCGTGCGCCTGGCCCTGCCCAAGGAGTGGAAGCCCGGCCTGGGCTACCTGGACCTGCAGCGCCGCCAGGCCGAGGCCGGCGTGGCCGAGCCCACGGCCCGCCAGATCTTCGACTGGGTCTGCGAGATCCGCCGCGCCAAGCTGCCCGATCCGGATCAGATCGGCAACGCCGGCAGCTTCTTCAAGAACCCGACGGTGACGCCCGAGCAGTGCGCCGACATCATTGCCCGCGAGCCCAAGATCGTGCACTACCCCATGGACGACGGCTCCATCAAGCTGGCCGCCGGCTGGCTGATCGATGCCTGCGGCTGGAAGGGCAAATCCATGGGCCGCGCCGGGGTGTATGACAAGCAGGCCCTGGTGCTGGTCAATCGGGGCGACCGGCACAGCGTGGACCGCAGCGTCACCGGGGGCGAGGTCATGACGCTGGCCGGCGCGATACAGACCAGCGTCTACGAGCGATTCGGCATCCGCCTGGAGCCCGAGCCCGTCGTGGTCTGATCGATCGACGGCCTCAAGAAAACAGCGGCCCGCAGACCACGGAGGCCTGCGGGCCGCTTTGCTTGCCTTGTATCAGCGCTTCAGTGCTTCAGCGCATCAGTGGGCGGAGTGGCTGCTGCGCCAGCCCATGTAGTCCTTGTCGGTCATCAGCACCCACAGCGCCAGCACCATGACCACCACGCCGGACACCACGGCATTGCGCATGGCATCCATCTGGCCGGCATAGCCCAGCAACCAGGGCGAGATCACCATCCACAGTCCCAGCAGGCCTTCGGTCCATTCCTCCCACGCGCGGGGCATGAAGATGGCCCCCAGCGCAGCGGCAATCAGCGCCAGGCCGATGACCACGCCATTGGCCGTGGGCGCCATCTGGTCCTGGAACCCGAGCACCCAGGGCGAGACCGCCAACCAGGCTCCCAGCAGGACATTGATCGGGTCCTGCCAATGCTTCATGTATTTCATGGCTGCACCTCCTGCCGCCACGACGAATGAGGGCGGCAACTCGTTGGATCAAGGCTGCAGCATGCAGGTTCCATGAGGATTTTTGTGAAAGTGCCTGCTTACCAGGGCATCTCGCCCTTGTTCACCTTGGCGCCAATGTCCAGCGACAGCGCCATGCCGGCCTGCGGGTAGGCCTGCTTCATGGCGCCGATCAGCTCGGCGCTGTTTGCGGCCTTGGCGGCGGCGGCCTCGAAACGCTGGAGATAGTCGCGTGTATAGGCGATGGCGCTGGCGTCCATGGCGGTGCCGGCCTGCATGTGGCCGGGCACGACGACGGCGGGCTTGAGGGCCTGCATCTCGTCCAGCTGCGCCAGCCAGGCCTTGCGCTCGGCGCTCTTTTGCGTGTCCGCCGTCCAGACATGCAGGTTGCCGAACACGCCCACGTTGCCGACGATGGCCTGCAGCGCAGGCACCCAGACATAGGGGCGGTGTGCCAGCGGGCCGGTGGTGCCGCGCAGCTCCAGAGTCTGGCCGTCCACGGTCACCGTATTGCCCTGCAGGGCCTCGGGCAGCACGGGATGGCTGGGGGCGTTGGCTCCCATCTTGGGGCCCCAGAAGGCCAGCTTGCCCTGCAGCTTGGACTCGATCTTCTCGCGCACGGCGGGCGTGGCCACGACCTTGGCCTGCGGGAACAGGTTCTTCAGCACCTCGGCGCCGAAGTAGTAGTCGGGGTCGGCATTGCTGATGAGGATGGTGGTCAGCTGCTTGCCGCTGTCCAGCACATTGGCGGCAATGCGCAGGCCGTCGGCGCGGGTGAAGCCGCTGTCCACGACCACGGCCTCCTTGGCGCCGGTGATCAGGGTGGAGGTCACGGCAAAGCTGTGTTCGTCGGCCTGGTAGACCTTCATCTGCAGCGGGGCGGGCGCCTGGGCATGGGACAGGCCGGCCGACAGGGCCAGGGTGAGCGAAAGCACGGTGGTGCGAAGCATGTCGATTTCCTTTGAAAAAAGCACAAGACAGAAAACGGGTGGCAGCGCCGTGCTGCCATGTGCCGTACTTTAGTTTTTGAAATCGAGCAGATAAACCGCAGAATATGCGCTTGTTTGTTGCAGAAATAGAGCAGATCCATGGACCGATTGCTGGCGATGCAGGTGTTTGCCACGGTGGCTGAATGCGGCAGCTTCACGGCGGCGGCCGAGCGGCTGGACCTGTCGCGTGCCATGGCCACGCGCCATGTGGAGTCGCTGGAGCAGTGGCTGGGCGCGCGCCTGCTGCACCGCACCACGCGCCGCGTCTCGCTCACCGATGCCGGTGCGCAGTGCCTGCGCTACAGCCAGCAGATGCTGGCCCTGGCCGATGAGGTGCAAGGCGAGATGCGCGCCGGCGACAGCCAGTTGCGCGGCCTGCTGCGCGTGACCTGCAGCATGTCCTTCGGCCATGCGCAGATGGCGCCGGCCATTGCGCAGTTCATGCGGCTGCACCCGCACCTCAAGATCGACCTGCTGGTGGACGACGGCGCGCTGGACCTGGTGCAGCAGCGCATCGACCTGGCCATACGCATCAGCGCCGATCCCGGCGCGGCACTCATCGGCCGGCCGCTGGCCGTGTGCGAATCGGTGCTGGTGGCCTCGCCCGCCTACCTGGACGCGGCAGGGCGGCCGCAGACACCGGCCCAGTTGCAGGCCCACCGCTGCCTGGGCCATATGCGCGTGGGCCGCAATGTCTGGCAATTGGCGCGGCGTGACGACGAAAGCGATGAGCAGCAGATCGCCGTCACCACCTGGTTCAACGCCAACGAAGCCACCGTGCTGGCCGCCGCTGCCGTCGAGGGTGCGGGCATCGCCTTGCAGCCAACCTACCTGGTCCAGCCCATGCTGCAGGCCGGCCAGCTGGAGCTGGTGCTGCCGGACTGGCGCCCGCAGCCGCTGACCGTGCATGCGCTGTACAGCTCGCGCCGTCACCTGCCGGTGGCCGTGCGCGCGCTGCTGGATTTTCTCGTGCAGCGCTTCGAGGGCGCGCGCTGGTAGCAAGGGCGTAAAAAAGCCGCCTTGCGGCGGCTTGTGGGATGCAAGTGTGCGATTTTCTGGCCCATGGCGTCGCGTGCTTGGCGGGCGCGTCCCATGCCAGGGACGCCGAGCAAGGGCCGCCCCGCAGCGAGGGCGTCGTCCCCCTCCCTCGCGAAGCGAGTAGAGAGGGGGAAGCGGCGTCAGCCGCTCAGGGGGTGTAGGTCATTCCTTGCCGCCCAATTGGGGCAGGGCGGTGCTGGTGCCCAGCGACAGCAGGCCGGCCTTGGCGTAGATGGCCAGCTTGTCGCGCGTGTCCATCAGGTCCAGGTTGCGCATGGTCAGCTGGCCAATGCGGTCGGCGGGGCTGAAGGGCGCGTCCTCGACCTTTTCCATCGACAGGCGCTCGGGAGCGTAGGTCAGGTTGGGCGATTCGGTGTTCAGGATGGAGTAGTCGTTGCCGCGGCGCAGTTCCAGCGTCACGGTGCCGGTCACGGCGCGGGCCACCCAGCGCTGGGCGGTTTCTCGCAGCATGATGGCCTGCGGGTCGAACCAGCGGCCCTGGTACAGCAGGCGGCCCAGGCGCAGGCCGTTGATGCGGTACTGCTCGATGGTGTCCTCGTTGTGGATGCCGGTCACCAGGCGCTCGTAGGCGATGTGCAGCAGGGCCATGCCGGGGGCTTCGTAGATGCCGCGGCTCTTGGCTTCGATGATGCGGTTCTCGATCTGGTCGCTCATGCCCAGGCCGTGGCGGCCGCCGATGCGGTTGGCTTCCAGGAACAGCTCCACGGGGTCGGCGATTTCCTTGCCGTTGATGGCCACGGGGCGGCCTTCGTCAAAGGTCACCGACACTTCCTCGGCCTTGACCTCGACTTCGGGCTTCCAGAACGCCACGCCCATGATGGGGTTGACGATGCGGATGCCGCTGTTCAGGAACTCCAGGTCCTTGGCCTCGTGCGTGGCGCCCAGCATGTTGCTGTCGGTCGAGTAGGCCTTCTCGGCGCTCATCTTGTAGCCGAAGCCTTCCTTGGTCATGAAGGCCGACATCTCGGCGCGACCGCCGAGCTCGTCGATGAAGGTCTGGTCCAGCCAGGGCTTGTAGATCTTCAGCGCGGGGTTGGTCAGCAGGCCGTAGCGGTAGAAGCGCTCGATGTCGTTGCCCTTGAAGGTCGAGCCGTCACCCCAGATGTTGACGTCGTCTTCCTTCATGGCGGCCACCAGCATGGTGCCGGTCACGGCACGGCCCAGGGGCGTGGTGTTGAAGTAGGTGATGCCGCCCGTGGAGATGTGGAAGGCGCCGGCCTGGATGGCGGCAATGCCTTCGCCGGCCAGCTGCGAGCGGCAGTCGATCAGGCGTGCCTGCTCGGCGCCGTACTCCATGGCCTTGCGGGGGATTTCGTCGTAGTCGGCCTCGTCGGGCTGGCCCAGGTTGGCCGTGTAGGCGTAGGGCAGGGCGCCCTTGTTCTTCATCCAGCGCAGGGCAGCGCTGGTGTCCAGGCCGCCCGAGAAGGCGATGCCGACCTTCTGGCCGACGGGAACGTTTTGCAGGATGGTTTCCATACGATGCTTCTCTCAAAAACGATGGCGGCTGGCGTGCGGGACGCGGCTGCCGGAAAACACGGAAGGCGCCTTGGCGCCGTCATGTCGAATGCGTCGGTCTGCTCAGGCGCTCACGCGCTCAGGCGTAGTGGCAGATGTAGTGGTAGGCCTCGGTCACGCGGATGTCGAACTTGGAGTTCGCAGGCACCTGGAAGGACTCTCCGGCCTTGGAGGTCAGCCACTGGTCCGAACCGTCGAGCTTGTACTCGCAGGAGCCGGCCACGCACTCCATGATCTCGGCAGCGGCCGTGCCGAAAGTCAGCTGGCTGGGCAGCACCACGCCGGCAGACTTCTTCGTGCCATCGGCCAGCGTGAAGCCGTGGCTGATGCATTTGCCGTCGAAATAGACATTGGCCTTGGTGGTCAGGGTGATGCCAGAGATGGTTTCGGTGGTCATGGAAGCTGGGCAGAGGGTGGACTAAACCGTCCATTTTAGGCCAGCACCCGGCCGCTGCCCGTACGTGCTGGCCGCCGCCATGCAAAAAGCCCCTTGTCGGGGCTTGCGGGGCGAGCGCATGGCGGCCTCAGCGGCGCCAGCCATGGCGGTAGCCGCCGCGCCAGCCGTGATAGCTGGGGCGCGAGGCGTAGTACACGCCGGCAGCAAGGGCTGCACCAATCACCACGGGCGCCACATAGTCACCGGCCGAATACACCGGTTGCACCGGCTGGACCGGGTAGTAACCACCGTCGTAGTAATTGTTTTCATAGACCACGGGCGGCGGCACGGGCGTGGTGGAGTACGCGGCCTGGGGCGGCTGGTTGGTGCTGTAGTAACCATTGCTGCCGTAGGCGCCGCTGTTGGCGGCGGGCTGCACGCTCAGTGCGATCCAGTCGCCAGGCGGCGTGGCGGTCCGCGTCGTGTAGTTGCGGCCCGCGTACTCATAGACCACGTCGTAGGCCACGGCGCGGTTCTGGTAGTAGGTCTGGGTGGTGCAGTTGCGCACCGTCTGGTATTGGGGCTGCTGTCCCGAGGCTTCAGCCTGGTTGCCCAGCATGGCGCCGCCAATCACGCCGGCTGCCGTGGCCGCAGCGCGTCCGCCGCCGTGTCCAATGGCGTTGCCTACCACGCCGCCCGCCAGCGCACCCAGCACGGCGCCCGCGCCCGAGGTGCTGCGCTGGCCCGAGTAGACGTTCTCATCGCGGCAGACCTGCTGGGGCACGGCCACCTGTTGCGTCACCGGGGTCACGGAAAGCACCCGGCCTTGCTCCTGGGCCAGGGCTACGGTGGCGGTCGTGGCCGCCAGCGTCAAAAGAACCAGGGATTTCATGATTGCACTCCTGTTGCGCTGGCGGTACTTCCTGCCAGGCTCCATGCAAGTGTATTCCTCGGACCCGAAAAGCTGTTTGCGGCCACGTAAATCCACGTAATAAGCTGTTCCAGGCTTGACGGCAGTGTTAGCGCTTGCCCTCGTGGGCCAGCTCTGCCCAGGTATCGGGCGCAAAACCCACGGTGATGCGTCCCTGCGGCCATCGGACGACCGGGCGCTTGATGACGCTGGGCTGCTGCTGCATGAGGGCTGCGGCACCGGCCGCATCCTGGGCGCCGGCCTGGGTGTCAGCGTCGAGCTTGCGCCAGGTCGTGCCCTGGCGGTTGAGCAGCTTTTCCCAGCCCACGGCCTGCATCCAGGCAGGCAGTTGTGCGGCAGGGACGCCCTGTTTCTTGAAGTCGTGGAATTCGTAGGCGATGCCCTGGTCGGCAAGCCAGGCGCGGGCCTTCTTGACGGTGTCGCAGTTGGGAATGCCGTAGAGCGTCACAGTGTGTGAGGTGGTCATGATTGGTTGCAGTTGCCGCAGTCAATGGATGGCGAGGACCCCATAAGGACACTGTCCCTGGGTAACAATAGCGCGCAGTATGCACACCTCATTTCCCACATTGGATGCATGGCTCGCATATTGCGAGCGCCTGCACCCCAAGAATATCGCGCTGGGCCTGGATCGCGTGCGCGAAGTCGCCCAGCGCCTGGACCTGCGTTTCGACTGCCCCGTGATCACGGTGGCAGGCACCAATGGCAAGGGCTCGACCTGCGCCATGCTGGAGGCCGTGGCGCTGCAGTCGGGCTTTCGCCCCGGCGTCTACACATCGCCGCATCTGGTGCATTTCGAGGAGCGCTGCCGCGTGGGCGGCGAGATCGTGAAGGCCGCCGAGCTGCTGCCGCAGTTCGAGGCCGTGGAGCAGGCGCGCGTGCAGGGCACGGAAGTGGCGCTCACCTATTTCGAATTCACCACGCTGGCCATCCTGCGGCTGATGAGCCAGTCCAGGCTGGATGTGGCGATTCTCGAAGTGGGGCTGGGCGGACGGCTGGATGCGACCAATGTGATCGACGCCGATTGCGCCGTCATCACCAGCATCGACATCGACCATGTGGAATTCCTGGGCCCGGACCGCGAGAGCATCGGCCGCGAGAAGGCCGGCATCATGCGCGCCGGCCGGCCGGTGGTGGTCAGCGATCCCATGCCGCCGCAAAGCGTGCTGGACCATGCACAGGCCATTGGCGCCGATCTCTGGCGCCTGGGCCAGGACTTCAACTTCTCGGGCGACAAGCAGCAGTGGGGCTGGGCCGGACGCGGGCGGCGCTATGCGGGCCTGGCCTATCCGGCGCTGCGCGGCGCCAACCAGCTGGTCAATGCATCGGGTGCGCTGGCCGCGCTCGAAGCCATTCGCAGCCGCCTTCCGGTCACGGCCCAGGCCGTGCGCACGGGGCTGGCCATGGTCGAGCTGCCGGGGCGTTTCCAGATCATTCCGGGCCAGCCCACGCTGGTGCTGGATGTTGCGCACAACCCGCATTCGGTGGCGGCGCTGACGGCCAACCTCGACGCCATGGGCTACTTCCCCTGCACGCATGCGGTGTTCGGCGCCATGCACGACAAGGACCTGGCGCCCATGCTGGGCAGGATCGCACCGCTGATCGACCGCTGGTACCTGACCGACCTGCCCACGCCGCGCGCCGAGAGCGCCGAGGTGCTGCGCCAGAAGATCGAAGCCCTGCCGCCCGCGCCCGGCGTGCCCCGCGAGCTGTCGGTGGCCACCTTCGCAAACCCGCAGCTGGCGCTGGATGCAGCGGTTCTGGCTGCAGGTCCCACTGATAGAATCGTGGTCTTTGGCTCGTTCTTCACGGTGGGCGGCGTGCTGCAGGACGGCCCGCCCCGGCTGAACGCCAAGCATCTGGGCACCTGAATCCAGTGATCCGCACCGCAGGCGGCCATCGTGGCCGCTGTGGTGGCCGATATGAACGAGTCCGCACTCCATGGCATTTTTCAATTTTCGTTGGCCCGGCAAAAAAGACGACGGTGATTCGTCGTCCGCATCGAGGCGGCCCACACGGCTGGGACAGGCGGAAAGCGTCGATGTCATGCGCCGCCGGGCGCGCCACCGCCTCATCGGCGCTGCCGTGCTGGTCCTGGCGGGCGTGGTGGGTTTCCCCCTGCTGTTCGACACCCAGCCGCGCCCGATTCCCGTAGACATCCCCATCGAGATTCCTGACCGCGACAAGGTTGCGCCCCTGGTCGTGCCCGGCGCCAATGCCGTGGACGCCCATTCGCATGGCGCGGCTGCGCCGACGGGCCGCGTGTCGGCCCAGGCTTCGCTGGGTGCCGATGAGGAAGAGGTTCCCATGGGCAGGCCATCGGCGCCGTCCGTGCCGTCCATGCCTGTGGCGCCTCCCGTTTCCCAGGTGGCTCCGGTCAAGCCTGAAGCGAAGCCCGAGGCAAAGCCGGAGCCCAAGCCCGCCGCCAAGCCTGAGACCAAACCCGAGCCCAAGCCGGAACCCAAGCCCAAGCCTGAGCCGGCCAAACCCGAGCACAAGCCGGAGCCCAAGCCCGAACCGAAACCCGAGCCCAAGCCAAAGCCCGAACCCAAGCCCGAGCCGTCCAGGAGCGACGATGCCGCGCGTGCCCGCGCCCTGCTGGAAGGACGCAGCGCGCCCGCCGCTTCAACGGCGGCCGCGGCGACGGACGAACGCTTCATCGTGCAGGTCGGTGCCTTCTCCGACGCCGGCAAGGCCCAGGAAATTCGCGCCAAGCTGGAGCTGGCGGGCCTGAAGACTTTCACGCAGGTGGTGGACACCAAGGACGGCAAGCGCACGCGGGTGCGTGTGGGCCCGTTCAACGGCCGTGCCGAAGCAGACAAGGCGGCGGCGCGCGTCAAGGGCCAGGGCCTGCCGGCGTCGGTGATCAAGCTCTGACGCGGTGACGTACATCTTGCAAAGCAGCACGGGCGCACAGAAATAGCGTATGTCCACGGTGGACTGGGTTTTGCTGGCCTGCGTGCTGGCCTCGATGCTGCTTGGCGCCTGGCGCGGGCTGGTGTACGAGGTGCTGTCTCTGCTGGGCTGGCTGGTGGCCTTTGTCGTGGCCCGCATCTGGGCGGCCGACGTGGCGCTGTGGCTGCCCATGCAGGACTGGGACATGCAGCTGCGCTACGCCGCAGGCTTTGTGCTGTTGTTCGTGCTGGCGCTGTTCGGCTGGGGCTTGGTGTCCTGGCTGTCGCGCCGGCTGATCGAGGCGGTGGGCCTGAGGCCCGTGGACCGCACGCTGGGCGCGCTGTTCGGCGTGCTGCGCGGGGCGCTGCTGGCCCTGGTGGCAACGATGGTGATCAGCTACACGCCGCTGCACCAGGGGCAGTGGTGGCAGGATTCAGCCCTGGCGCCATGGCTGATGCAGGCGCTGGCTGTGGTTTTGCCACAGCTGCCGCAGGAATGGGGACGCTATCTGCCGGCTGCATGACAAGGCGCTGCAGCGCAGGAGTCGGCTGGCGGAAACAGTTTGGATAGAGAAATCGGGCGCAGGCGTGGCCAATGGGTGGCTGCTACGGCCCAGACAGCGAAGGGCGACCTTCGCAAACGGATGGAACGCAACTATGTGTGGAATCGTTGGTGTAGTCAGCACCGCGCCCGTGAATCAACTGATCTATGACGCCCTGCTGCTGCTGCAGCACCGTGGCCAGGATGCCGCAGGCATCGTGACCCAGCAGGAGCGCAAGTTCTTCATGCACAAGGCCAAGGGCATGGTGCGCGACGTGTTCCGCACCCGCAACATGCGTGCCCTGCCGGGCACGGTGGGCCTGGGTCAGGTGCGCTACCCGACGGCCGGCAACGCGACCAGCGAGGAAGAGGCCCAGCCCTTCTACGTGAACGCGCCCTTCGGCATCGTCATGGTGCACAACGGCAACCTGACCAATGCCAAGCAGCTGCGCGAGGAGCTGTCGGACACCGACCACCGCCACACCAACACCGAGAGCGACTCCGAAGTCCTGCTCAACGTGCTGGCCCACGAGCTGGCCCGCGCCAGCAGTGGCGCGCCGCTCAAGAGCGAAGACGTGTTCCAGGCCGTCAGTGCCGTGCACAAGCGCATCAAGGGCTCGTATGCGGTGATCGCGCTGATCGCCGGCTACGGCCTGCTGGCCTTCCGCGACCCGTTCGGCATCCGCCCCCTGTGCATGGGCCGCGGTGCCGACGGCTCGGTGATGCTGGCCAGCGAGTCCGTGGCCCTGGAAGGCACGCTGCACCAGCTCGAGCGCGATGTCGCCCCGGGCGAGGCCGTGTTCGTGCACAGCGACGGCCAGGTCGAAACCCGCCAGTGCTCTGAAAAGAGCGAGCTGCACCCCTGCGTGTTCGAGTACGTGTACCTGGCCCGCCCGGACTCCGTGCTGGATGGCATCTCCGTCTACCAGGCCCGCCTGAACATGGGCGAGACGCTGGCCAAGCGCGTGGTCTCCACCGTGCCGCCCAACGAGATCGACGCCATCATCCCGATTCCCGAATCCAGCCGCCCCAGCGCCATGCAGCTGGCCCAGCTGCTGGGCATTCCGTACCGCGAAGGCTTCGTCAAGAACCGCTACGTGGGCCGGACCTTCATCATGCCGGGCCAGTCCTCGCGCAAGAAATCGGTGCGCCAGAAACTCAACGCCATTGGCAGCGAGTTCAAGGGCCGCAAGGTGCTGCTGGTGGATGACTCCATCGTGCGCGGCACCACCTCCAAGGAAATCGTGCAGATGGCGCGTGATGCCGGTGCCGTCAAGGTCTACCTGGCCTCGGCAGCGCCTCCGGTGCGCCATCCCAACGTCTACGGCATCGACATGCCCACGCGCGCCGAACTGGTGGCGCATGGCCGCACGGTCGAGGAAATCCGCCAGGTCATCGGTGCCGACGCGCTGATCTACCAGGACGTGGCCGCCATGAAGCAGACCGTGGGCAAGATCAACCCGCAGGTGCAGGGCTTCGAGGCCTCGTGCTTCGACGGCGTCTACATCACGGGCGACATCTCCGAGGACGAAGTCACGGCACTCAATGAAGGCCGCAACCGCGGCGGCGAGGAAGAGTCCAGCGACGCCTCGCGCCTGTCCCTGCCCAACGCCCAGGAAGCCTGAGCCCGAGCCCGAGCCTGACTCCGAGCGATTAGGCTTCAGTGACAATACGGGGGCGGGCCTGAGGCCCGCCCTTTTTTGACAAATGAGCTAAAAGCGCTGGTGCTGGAGGACTGCAGGCTGCAACGCCCAGCAAGTCCCCAGGTGACAAGTGTTTCTAGCTCCTTTTTTCCGGGCACCGCCGCCATCGGCGGGCCGCGCCCGACCCCAAGGACCATCAACGTGACGAACAAGACACTTCCCGAAGGCCTGCATCCCGATACGCTGGCCCTGCGCGTGGCCGTGGAACGAAGCCAGTGGGGCGAGCACAGCGAAGCCCTGTACATGACCAGCAGCTTCGTGCAGCCCGACTGCGCAACGGCAGCGCGCCGCTTCGCCAACGAAGAGCCCGGCTACACCTACAGCCGCACCTCCAACCCCACGGTGACCAGCTTCGAGCAGCGCCTGGCCGCCATGGAAGGCACGGAATGCGCCGTGGCCACGTCCACCGGCATGTCGGCCATCTTGCTGGTGGCGCTGACCACGCTCAAGGCGGGCGACCATGTGATCTGCTCGCAGTCCATGTTCGGCTCCACCATCAAGCTGCTGGGCGGCGAGATGGCGCGCTTCGGCATCGAGACCAGCTTTGTCTCGCAGACCGATGTGCAGGCCTGGAAGGCCGCCATCCGTCCCAACACGCGATTGCTGTTCGCCGAGACGCCGACCAACCCGCTGACCGACCTGTGCGACATCGCCGCGCTGGCCGAACTGGCGCACGCCCATGGCGCGCTGCTGGCGGTGGACAACAGCTTTGCCTCGCCCGCGCTGCAGCGGCCCGCCCAGTTCGGTGCCGACCTGGTCGTGCACTCCGGCACCAAGCTGCTGGACGGCCAGGGCCGCGTCATGTCGGGCGCCGTCTGTGGCACGACGGCACTGGTGGACAAGGTCATGGGCACCTTCCTGCGCAGCGGCGGCCTGAACCTGGCGCCGTTCAACGCCTGGGTGGTGCTCAAGGGCCTGGAGACGCTGTCCCTGCGCGTCAAGGCGCAAAGCGCCGCCGCGCTGGAGCTGGCCACCTGGCTGGAGGCCCATCCCAAGGTCGCCCGTGTCTACTACCCGGGCCTGGCCAGCCACCCGCAGCACGAGCTGGCCATGCGCCAGCAAAACGGCATGGGCGGCGGCGTGCTGTCCTTCGACGTGGTGGGCGAGGGCGCCGAACAGCTGCGCGCCAATGCCTTCCATGTGGCCGACAGCACCCTGGTGTGCTCGATCACGGCCAACCTGGGCGACGTCAAGACCACCATCACCCACCCGGCCAGCACCTCGCATGGCCGCCTGAGCGAAGAGCAGCGCCGCGTCGCCGGCATCGGCCAGGGCCTGCTGCGCATCTCCCTCGGACTGGAATACCTGGGCGACATCAAGAACGATCTGTCCCGCGGACTGGATACCCTGCAATGACACAAAAAGTACGAACCCGTTTCGCCCCGTCTCCCACGGGCTTCATCCACCTGGGCAACATCCGCTCGGCCCTGTATCCCTGGGCCTTCGCGCGCGCCACGGGTGGTGATTTCATCCTGCGCATCGAGGACACCGACGTGGAGCGTTCCACCCAGGCCTCGGTGGACGTGATCATCGAAGGCATGGCCTGGCTGCAGCTGGACCATGACGAAGGTCCGTTCTATCAAATGCAGCGCATGGACCGCTACAAGGAGGTGCTGGCCGGCCTGCAGGCCTCGGGCCATGTCTACCCCTGCTACATGAGCGTGGAAGAACTCGACGCCCTGCGCGAGCGCCAGATGGCCAACAAGGAAAAGCCGCGCTACGACGGCACCTGGCGCCCTGAAGAAGGCAAGGTGCTGCCGCCCGTGCCTGAAGGCGTGCGCCCCGTGCTGCGCTTCAAGACGCCGCAGGGCGGCGTCGTGGCCTGGGAAGACAAGTGCAAGGGCCGCATCGAGTTCCAGAACAGCGAGCTGGACGACCTGGTGATCGCGCGCCCCGATGGCACGCCCACCTACAACTTCTGCGTCTGCGTGGACGATATGGACATGGCCATCACCCATGTCATCCGTGGCGACGACCACGTCAACAACACGCCGCGCCAGATCCACATCTTCGAGGCGCTGGGCGCCAGCGTGCCCGTGTTCGCCCACCTGCCCACCGTGCTCAACGAGCAGGGCGAGAAGATGAGCAAGCGCAACGGCGCCAAGGCCGTCACCCAGTACCGCGACGAAGGCTACCTGCCCGACGCCATGGTCAACTACCTGGCCCGCCTGGGCTGGAGCCACGGCGATGACGAAATCTTCAGCCGCGCCCAGTTCCTGGAGTGGTTCAACCTCGACCATCTGGGCCGCAGCGCAGGCCAGTTCGACGAGGCCAAGCTGCGCTGGGTCAACGCCCAGCACCTGAAGGCCCTTGACGATGCGGCCCTGGCAGAGCTGGTGCGCCCCTTCGTGCTCAAGACGGGTCTGGACCAGGCGCTGCTCGATGCCGACGACCGCCTGCCGCGCATCTGCGCCCTGTTCAAGGACCGCTGCGAAACCCTGGTCGATCTGGCCGGCTGGGTGCGCCTGTTCTATGTGGACGCCTTCGACCGCAACGCCGAAGACCTGGCCAAGCATGTGACCGACGCCGTGGCGCCCGCCCTGGACGCCTTCGCCGAAGGCGTCGCCTCGGTGGAGTGGAGCAAGGAAGCCATTGCCGCCCTGATCAAGGAAGTGCTCAAGGCCCAGGGGCTGAAGATGCCGCAACTGGCCATGCCGGTGCGCGTGCTGACGCTGGGCACGGCGCACACGCCTTCGGTGGACGCGGTGCTGGAGCTGCTGGGTCGTGAAAAAATTCTGGCCCGTTTGAAAAACCGCTAAAAACCTGTCTATAATTCGAGTCTCTGATGCAAACGCAGCAACTAACAAGAAGCAGCGATTGCAGCATGAAGGGGGTATAGCTCAGCTGGGAGAGCGCTTGCATGGCATGCAAGAGGTCATCGGTTCGATCCCGTTTACCTCCACCAAAATTGAGACTTGAGTATTTACGCAAGTTCTAGGATTGACCCTATCGTCTAGAGGCCTAGGACATCACCCTTTCACGGTGAGTACCGGGGTTCGAATCCCCGTAGGGTCGCCAAGTTTGCAGCACTTGGCTCGAAAGAGCGCAAAAGCTGTCTGCCAGGAGTGGTAGTTCAGTTGGTTAGAATACCGGCCTGTCACGCCGGGGGTCGCGGGTTCGAGTCCCGTCCACTCCGCCAGATTCCTTGTGCAAACCCAGCGTTTGCACAGACAAGAAGCCACCGCAAGGTGGCTTTTTTGTTTCTGCCGCGCGCAGCTCGCCTGCATGGCTGCCTCGCTTGGTGGCAGGTAAGCATGTGCGAAAAGCGGGCTTTGCCACAGATTTTTTAAGGGCAAACCCGGAACTTTGCCTCAACATTCGTAACAATAGATGGTGTCCCGATCACGGGACATTCACTTTCACTGCTCCCGCCTTCCTCTCGCCCCATGCGCCTTGCGCCATCGTTCCTGTTTTCCTTGCTGATGCTGTTGTCCATCTTCTGTGGACAGGTGGCGGCGTCGGCATCGTCCGATGGACTGGAAAGCGATGGCTTGCTGGCGCACCACCCCATCGTGACCATCGATGAGGAATTCCTCGAAGAACTCGCGGAAGTCGAGGAAGACGACGAGACGGAGTTTGCCGAGCTGACGGCACACGGCGGCAATACCCGCCAGTTGCTGGCCCTGCTGGCCTGTGGCGAGGACCGCTCCGCCGAGATGTACTGGCCGCCCGAGCCCATCGCCGTGCAGGTGGTGTCGCTGTGGGCCCCGCCTTCGACCTATTCCCAGGCGCACCTGTCGCCCGCTCCGGGCCAGCTGCTGCGCCCTCCAAGACCTTCCCTGCTCGGCTGACCGCATATTGCGGCGCAGGCATGCCTTGTGCCCCCTGCGCCCCTTGTCGGCTGACGCATCCCACTGCCTGATCACTGCTCGTGCGCGCCTTGCTGGCGTGCATGCCATGCCGTCGTCCGCGCGCTGACTGCGCACTGCCCGGCCATGCCCGTTCCCGCGTTGTCCGCAGGGGAGGGCCCATCTCTTACTCAACCCCTCGACTGTCGTTTCGCGGCAGATGCATGCCATGGTGAATCCAACGGTATTGGCGGGAATGGCCCCCGCTCGTTTTCCATCCTTTTCGCGCAAGGCCTTGCAAGGCGCGATCTGCAGCCTGCTGGTGGGCTGGAGTGCCGGTGCCTCGGCACAGGCCCCCAGTGAGCCCCAGGCTCCTTTGACGCAGGCGGCTCCAGCCGCCGCCGCGGCCGCCGAGGCCGCGGCATCCCGTACGCCGATCGTGCCGAAGGCCGGTTCGGCAGCAGAGGCCACAGCGGCTGCAGCGGGCCCTTCGGTGGCTTCGGCTGCCGCACAGCGCCTGCCCCAGCTGAGCCTGAACGAGGTCGTTCGCGCCGTGCTGGACCACAACCCCGATCTGCGCGCTGTCGAGCAGTCGCGGACCACGGCGCGCGCAGGTGTGGTCAGTGCCTCGGCGCTGCCCAATCCCAAGCTCGAATGGAACCAGGGCCGCAACAGCGCCCGCGTGCCTGGCGCGGCGGCCGGCACGGTGCAGGGCTGGGCCGTGGCGTTGCCCATCGAGAACCCCGCCGTGCGCGGTGCGCGCGTGGAGGCCGCCAGGGCAGGCGAGCAGGGGTCGGTGCACTTCGTGGCAACCACGCGCAATGCGCTGGTGGCCCAGGTGCGGCTGCGCGCCTACGAAATGGTGCTGCGCGAGGCGGAGGTGGAGGCCGCCAAGGAGGCGGTGCGCCTTCTGGAGCAGGCCCATGAGCGCGTGCGCGTCCGCGTGGACAGCGGCGAGGCGGCGCGCTACGAAATCATCAAGGCCGATGCCGAAATCATCCAGGCGCGCCAGCAGGAGCAGACCGCAAGGCTGCGTGCCGAGCAGGCGCAGCTGTCGCTGGGCCGCCTGGCCGCAGGCCAGCTGCCCGTGCGCTTTCGCCTGGATGTGTCGCTGGAGGACCCGCTGCGCATCGAGGACATGGGCGAGATCGATCCCATGGAGCATCCCGAACTGCGCCAGCTCAAGGCCGAGGTCGAGCGTGCCCAGGCGCGGCTTGACGGTGCCAAGGCCTCGCGCTGGCCGGGCGTGGAGCTGCGCTACGGCCAGACGCGCGAGCCCGACGTGCGCCTGAACACGGTGGGCGTGAGCATCCAGATCCCCTTGCTCGACCAGCACCGCGGCCCCATCGACGAGGCCGCCTCCGAGCTGGAGCGCGCGCGTCTGCAGCTGGAAGGCCGGCAGATCGAGCTGCGCCAGCAGACGCTGCAGGCCTGGAAGGAGCTGGAGATGGCACGACTGCGCACCCAGGCACTGAGCCAGGGTTCGGTGCGCGAGGCCGAGTCGGCCCTGCGCGTGGCCGAGGCCGCCTACCGCTTCGGCGAGCGCGGCATTCTCGATGTGCTCGATGCGCAGCGCGTGCTGCGCTCCATCCGTGCAGACCTGCTCGATGCGCGCTACCAGCTGCAGGCGGCGCGCATACAGCTCGAATACCTCGCGGGCCGCTACGACGATCCGTCCGCGCTGTGAAGCGCGCCGTCCCTGCCTCACACCCGAAATCAGAAACGAACATGTCCTTGAATATGCATCCGAAACCCATCGCCGCCCGCGCAGGCAGCAGCACCTTGGTGAACTCCCTGGCCCTGGCCGGCCTGCTGGCCGCAACGCTGGCGCTGAGCGCCTGCGGCAAGAACGAAGAGGCCGAGGCCAAGGCGGCGCCAGCGGCAGCCGCTGCCCAGGAGCAGGACCCGATGGAGGTCCGCGTCACCGCCGAGATGGCTCCCAACTTCGCCGTCAAGCCCGTGGCGCAGGCGCAGATCGCGCTGCTGCAGGAGGTGTCCGGCCGCATCGAGGCCAATGAGCGCCAGGTCACCCGCATTGGCGCGGCCGCCACGGGGCGCGTGACCGAGGTGCTGGTCGAAGTGGGCGACCGCGTGCGCGCGGGCCAGGTGCTGGCCCGCGTGGCCAGCCCCGAGCTGACCACCGCCCAGCTGGCCTATCTGCGTGCACACTCCGCCGCCACGCTGGCCGAGCGCGGCGTGGAGCGCGCGCGCCAGCTGATCGCCGCTGACGTCATCGGCTCGGCCGAGCTGCAGCGCCGCGAGTCCGAGCTGTCGATTGCGCGCGCCGAGCAGCGCGCTGCCGGCGACCAGTTGCGCCTGATCGGCATTCCCGACAGCGCCATCGCCCAGCTGCGCGACAAGGGCACGTTGCAGTCGCATGCGGCCGTGCTGTCCACAGGGGCCGGCGTGGTGATCGAGCGCAAGGTCAGCTCCGGCCAGGTGACCCAGCCGGGTGATCCGCTGTTCACCGTGGCCGACCTGAGCAGCGTCTGGGTGGTGGGCGCGATTCCCGAGCAGATGGCCAGCGGCGTGCGCGCCGGCCAGGCCGTGGAGATCGCCGTGCCCGCCCTGGGCGAGCGCGTGCTGTCCGGCCAGATCGTGCATGTGGGCGACACCGTGACGCCCGAGACCCGCACCGTCACCATCCGCACCCAGGTGGACAACACCGAGCGCGACCTCAAGCCCCAGATGCTGGCCACCATGCGCATCCAGGGCGAGGTGCGCCAGCTGCTGGCCGTGCCGGCCGAGGCCGTGGTGCGCGAGAACGATCGCGACCATGTCTTCGTCAGGAAGGGCGAGAACCACTACCGCCTCACGCCCGTCGAGCTGGGCACCGCCAGCGGCGGCATGCGCCCCGTGAACAAGGGCGTGGCTGATGGCACGGTCATCGTCACCACGGGCGCCTTCCACCTGAACAACGAGCGCAAGCGCGCAGAGCTGGAGTAAGCCCATGATCGCTTCCATGATCCGGGCCGCACTGAGCCAGCGACTCATCGTGATCGTGCTCTCGCTGGTGCTGTGCGGCTTTGGCCTGCGCGCCGCCATGAATCTGTCGGTGGATGCCTTTCCTGACGTGACCAACGTCCAGGTCCAGGTCGCTACCGAGGCGCCAGGCCGCTCGCCCGAGGAAATCGAGCGCTTCGTGACCGTGCCGCTGGAAATCGCCATGACCGGCATGCCGGGCCTGGTGGAGATGCGCTCGCTCAACAAGAGCGGCCTGTCCATCATTACCCTGGTCTTCACCGATACCACCGACGTGTACTTTGCGCGCCAGCTCGTCACCGAGCGGCTGATGGAGGTCACGCCGCGCATGCCCGAAGGCATCATCCCCGTGCTGGGGCCGGTGTCCACGGGCCTGGGCGAGGTCTACCAGTACACGCTGGACCATCCCGACGACGGCAAGCGGGCCCTCACGCCCGAGGAGCTGACCGAGCGCCGCACCATCCAGGACTGGGTGGCGCGCCCGCTGCTGCGCTCCATTCCCGGCGTGGCCGAAATCAATTCGCAGGGCGGCTACGTCAAGCAGTACCAGGTGGAGGTCGACCCCGGCCGGCTGCGCCACTACGGCCTGTCCGTGCGCCATGTGGTCCAGGCCATCGCCGACAACAACGCCAACGCCAGCGGCGGCATCCTGCCCCAGGTCACCGAGCAGTACCTGATCCGCGCCGTGGGCCTGATCCAGTCGCTGGAGGACATCGGCAACATCGTCCTCAAGCAGGATGGCGGCGTGCCGGTCTTCGTGCGCGATGTGGCCGAGGTCCAGCTGGGCCAGGAAGTGCGCCAGGGCGCCATCATCAAGGGTGGCTATACCGAAGGCGTCTCCGGCATCGTGCTGATGATGCGCGGCGGCAATGCCAAGGAAGTCGTCACCCGCGTGAAGGAGCGCGTGCAGGAGATCAACTCCAAGGGCATGCTGCCCGGCGGCCTGCAGATCGTTCCCTACTACGACCGTACCGACCTGGTCGACTCGGCGCTGTGGACCGTGGGCAAGGTGCTGATCGAGGGCATCCTGCTCGTCGTCGTGGTGCTCTTCATCTTCCTGGGTGACGTGCGCTCCAGCCTGATCGTGGTGGCCACGCTGATCATCACGCCGCTGACCACCTTCATCATGATGAACCGCTGGGGCATCTCGGCCAACCTCATGTCGCTGGGAGGGCTGGCGATCGCCATCGGCCTCATGGTCGATGCCACCGTGGTGGTGGTGGAGAACGTGTTCCACAAGCTCGGCCAGGCCGGCGACAGCATGGGCGCACGCGTGCGCACCGTGCTCTCGGCCACCACCGAGGTGGCCACGCCCACCATCTTCGGCATCGCCATCATCATCCTGGTGTTCCTGCCGCTGATGACGCTGCAGGGCATCGAAGGCAAGATGTTCGGCCCGCTGGCGCTGACCATCGCGATCTCGCTGGCGGTCTCGCTGGCCGTGTCGCTGTTCCTGTCGCCCGTGCTGTGCTCGTACTTCCTCAAGGGCGGCGCGGACCATGACACGCGCCTGATCGCCTTCCTCAAGCGCCACTACCTGCGCCTGCTGGACCTGGCCACCGCACGCAACCGCGCCACGCTGGCCGTGGCCGTGGCGCTGCTGCTGGGCTCGCTGGGACTGTTCCCGCTGCTGGGCAAGTCCTTCATGCCCACCATGAAGGAGGGCGCGCTGACGCCGCAGATCAATCGCGTGCCCAGCATCTCGCTGGACGAGTCCATCCGCATGGAAATGGCGGCGATGAAGGCCGTGGCCGAGGTGCCCGGCGTGCTCAGCGTGGTCTCCAAGCTCGGACGCGGTGAATCGCCGGCCGATCCCGCAGGCCCCAACGAGTCCGACCCCATCGTGCTGCTGGACCCCGAGTCCGACCGCACCCAGGACGAGATCGACGAAGACATCCGCCAGCGCCTGTCCTCGATCCCGGGCGTGCAGATCGTGCTGTCCCAGCCGATCTCCGAGCGCGTGGATGAAATGGTCACGGGCGTGCGCTCGCAACTGGCCATCAAGGTCTTCGGCGACGAGCTGGACGATCTGCGCGATGTCTCCGAACAGGTGGCCCGCATCCTCAAGAGCGTGCCGGGCAGCACCGACATCCGTGTCGAGCGGCTGTCGGGCCAGCAGGCGCTCACGGTGGATATCGACCGCAAGGCCATTGCCCGCCACGGCCTGAACGTCACCGACGTGCAGGGCGTGATCGAGTCGGCCATCGGCGGCAAGGACGTGACCACGGTCTACGAGGGCGAGCGCCGCTACAACGTGGTCGTGCGCTTCCCCGAGCCCTTCCGTGGCTCGCCCCAGGCTGTCGGCGCCACCTTGCTGACCACCAGCACCGGCGCGCAGGTTCCGCTCAACAGCGTGGCCCGCATCGAGCTGGTGGACGGACCCGCGCAGATCAGCCGCGAAGGCGGCAAGCGGCGCGTGGTCGTGGGCGCCAACGTGGAAGGGCGCGACCTGGGCGGCTTCGTGACCGAAGTGCAGCAGCGCATCGACAAGGAAGTGCAACTGCCCGACGGCTACTACTTCAAGTACGGCGGCCAGTTCGAGAACATGGAGCGCGCCATGGGCACGCTGCAGGTGATCGTGCCGCTGACCATCGTGGCCATCTTCTTCCTGCTGTTCGTGCTGTTCAATTCAGTCAAGCTGGCCGGGCTGATCATCCTGGTGCTGCCTTTCGCCTCCATCGGGGGACTGATAGGCCTGTTCGTCACGGGCGAATACGTGAGCGTGCCGGCATCGGTGGGCTTCATCGCGCTGTGGGGCATTGCGGTGCTCAACGGCGTGGTGCTGGTCACCTGCATCCGCAAGCTGCGCGAGGATGGAATGGACGTGGCCGAGGCCGTGCGCGAAGGCTGCGTGCAGCGCTTCCGCCCCGTGATGATGACGGCCACCGTCGCGCTGCTGGGCCTGGTGCCCTTCCTGTTCGCCACCGGCCCCGGCTCGGAGGTGCAACGCCCGCTGGCCATCGTCGTGATCGGTGGCCTGATCTCGTCCACCCTGCTCACGCTGGTGGTGTTGCCGACCCTGTACCGCTGGTTTGACGAAAAACCGCTGGAAGCCTGATGAAGGAGACACTGCAATGACCATGAAGGAAATCCGGGCCATCGTGCGCCCCAGCCGCCTGGAGCGCCTGCGCGACGCGCTGCGCGCCATTCCCAACTTCCCCGGCGTGACGCTGTTCCGTGCCGAGGGCTTCACGGCCCCGGCCGCCATCGACAAGCGCAGCGTGAAGGAGGAGTTGACCGACTTCTCCGACAAGGTCATGGTCTGCGTGCTGGCCGAGGCCTCCATGGTCGAGCCCATCCGTGCGGCCATCACCACGGCCTGTCACTCGGGCCAGGTCGGCGACGGCCTGGTCTGGGTGGTGGACATCGCCGAGATCCACCGCATACGCGACGGGCAAAGCCTGGCCTGACCCGGGCTGCAGCAGGGCGCCGGAATGCAGGGCGACATAAAAAAGTCATGCATTCCGGAATTGCCCCAAAAACGCTGTGCTACAATTTTTGAATCGCAGCAACGAAGCAGTGCAACGTTGCAGCAAGGGGGTATAGCTCAGCTGGGAGAGCGCTTGCATGGCATGCAAGAGGTCATCGGTTCGATCCCGTTTACCTCCACCAAAAATTGAGACTTGAGTATTTACGCAAGTTCTAGGATTGACCCTATCGTCTAGAGGCCTAGGACATCACCCTTTCACGGTGAGTACCGGGGTTCGAATCCCCGTAGGGTCGCCAAGTTTGCAGCACTTGGCTCGAAAGAGCGCAAAAGCTGTCTGCCAGGAGTGGTAGTTCAGTTGGTTAGAATACCGGCCTGTCACGCCGGGGGTCGCGGGTTCGAGTCCCGTCCACTCCGCCAGATTCCTTGTGCAAACCCAGCGTCTGCACAGACAAGAAGCCACCGCAAGGTGGCTTTTTTTCGTCTGCAGGTTGCAGCAGCAGGCTGCTGCGCTCCCTTCGCTTTTCCTGCCTGCGCACCCAGCCCTTCGGTGCCCCCGCGCTGCGCTTGGGGCATCACCAGTCCGTCATGATCCAGGCCCATCATCCATGGCGAGGGAAAGCCATGGACGACGGGAATCCATAGGCACCGGCTGCCGATTTGCCAGTGCCGATAGCCGTGTCTTCGTTTGCCTTGGCGGGACGTCTTCCAGACAGGTACGAGATGCCGATCCAGACCCGGTTTTGTCGCCGGAGCTGTTAATGCTTCTCATTTAATTTTCTGGAAAACGTTAAAGGAGCACCACTGCATGCCTTGGTCCCGGTTCAAGTTTCAGCACGTCTGCAAGGCCGCGCAGCCCTTGCCGATCCTGTTCCAGGACGCATGGGCCCGGCGAGGCCGGCCGCCGCCATGAAGCCGCCATGAAGCCGGTATGAGGCCGATCTAAGGCCCGTCTCCCCAAGTCACGCCGATGCGCATCGGCGTGCACTGATGCCCTGCGGTCAGCGGTCGTGCCGCCGCTTTCCGCCTGTGCCGAGCCCCGTTCCCGTCTTTTTGCACGGGCGGCGCGCCGGCAGTCCATCGACCTGCGGTCGACATTTCCCCTTGACGTTCTTGCCTAGCTTGCGAGAGGAACTGCATCGTGTCCTTGAATCACACACATTCTTCGCTGGAAGAGGTTTTCATTGCTTCGCGTGGACAGTTGGTGAGGGTCGCGCGAAGAATTCTCAGGAATCCTGAACTGGCCGACGACGCCGTGCAGGACACCTATCTGCGCGTTGCCGAGATGCGCAGCGATGCCGAGATCGCCAGGCCCGCCGCCTACTGGACGCGCGCCGTCTGCAACATGGCGTTGGACTACCTGCGCCGCCAGGAGCGCGAGAACAGCTACCGCACCCACGGCGTGGATGTGGAGACGCTGGAGATACCGGACAGCCGCTCGCCCGAGCGCCTTTTGTTCGAGTCCCAGGCCATACGCCTGATCGACCAGGCCCTGGACGAGGTGCCGCCCAAGACCCGCGAGACCTTCGAGCTGTACCGCATCAAGGGCCTCACCCAGCGTCAGATCGCCGAGCACATGGAGTGTGCGCTGGGCTTGGTGAACGCCAGGATTGCCGACGCCTGCAAGGCCATCCATGTCCACCGCTCGCTGCTGGACCACCATTGAACTGTGCAGCCCGGCGCACGACCCGGAACCGGCGCGCACGCGGCGTGAACAGTTTCGGATCCGGAACGTCATGTTCAACAGAGGCGCAGCACCGGATCGCCGCGATTCCGTACTGGCCTCACCGATGTTCAACCGCATTAAGGACGCCTGCATGTCTACAAGCTGCTTCGACCGCGAAGACGAAACCTTCATCGTTCTGGTCAACCACGAGGAACAGTATTCCATCTGGCCGCACTGGAAGGCCGTGCCCGGCGGCTGGACCGCCGTGGAGGGCGTGAAGGGCGACAAGAAAACCGTGCTCGACTACGTGGACGCCACCTGGACCGACATGCGGCCCAAGTCGCTGCGCGTGTGGATGCAGCAGCAGGAGCAGGCGGGTGCCGGCGCCGCGCTGCAAAGCGATACCGATACCGTGATCGAAACCGCAGCGGGCTGACGCGCATGCACGCGCCGCTGACCCTGCTGTGCCTGCCGTGCGCAGGCGCCAGCGCCACCATGTACCTGCGCTGGCGCAGGCTGCTGCCCCACTGGATCCGCATTGCGCCGGTGGAGCTGCCGGGGCGGGGCAGCCGGCTGGGCGAGCCAGCGGTCGAGGACTTCGGGCAGCTGGTATCGCTGCTGTGCGCCGAGCAGCGCCAGGCCATGCGCGGCCGCTTTGCGCTGCTGGGCCACAGCATGGGCGCGCTGCTGGCCTTCGGCATGGCGCGGCAGTTGCGCGAGCAGGGCAGGGAGCTGCCGCTGGCCCTGGTTGCCTCGGGCAGCCCGGCACCGGCCTGCCGCGATCCCGAGCGCTTTGCGGGCAAGGGCGACGATGCGGCGCTGATTGCCGATCTGCGCAGGCAGGGCGGCACGCCCGAAGAGGTGTTTGGCAGCCCCGAGCTCATGCGCATCACGCTGGATGTGCTGGGCTCCGACTACCGCGTCTGCGAGAGCTTCGGCCATGTGCCCGCTGCGGGCCTGCCGCTGCCGGTGCACGTCTTTGCAGGGCGGCAGGACGACATCGAGGCACCCCGCGTCCAGGCCTGGTCGCAGGAGGCCGCCGTGGCCTTCACGCTGGACTGGTTCGAGGGCGGGCATTTCTTCATCAGGCAGCGCGAAGGCGATGTGCTGGCCGTGCTGGCGCAGCGCCTGGCCGGGTCCCAGTCACTCCAGGGAGGCATCCATGCAACTCGTGTCCGTGCGTGAGGCCATGAGCCAGGGCATCGAGGTCTTCAGGCTGGACCTGGACCTGTCGGCCGAACTGAGCGACAGCCTGCCGCACCTGACCCCCGAGGAGCGCGGTCGCGCCGCGCGCTTCGTGCGGGCCGCCGACCGGCTGCGCTTCGCACAGACGCGCGCTGCCACGCGGCGGCTGCTGGGGCGCAGGCTGGGCTGCTGCCCGGCCGATGTGCCGCTGGCGGTCGGCATCCACGGCAAGCCCTTTGTCGACGAGGACCCGCTGCGGGCACCGCTCTTCAACGTCTCGCATTCGGGCGGCCATGCGCTGATCGCGCTGGCCGATCCCGGTGGCGTGCTGCACCTGGGCGTGGACATCGAGCAGCACAAGCCCGACCTCGATGCCGAGGTCATGCTCGACGCCGTCTGCACCGACCAGGAACGCGCCAGCGTGCGCCGTGCGCCTGATCGGCTGGCGGCCTTCTACCAGCGCTGGGTGGGCAAGGAAGCCGTGCTCAAGGCCATCGGCATCGGCGTGGCCGACCACCTGCGCTCCATAGGCATCAGCCCGGGAGGGGACGGACGGCTGGCCATCGCCTGCGCGGTCCCCGACTGGAATGGTTTTCAAGCGATGGCGCTGCCAGCGCCGCCGGGCTACGCGGCAGCTCTTGCGTGGCGCACCAAGGAATCGACATGAACGAAACCCTCCAGCGCTTCGAGCGCAAGGCCCCCGCGGGCTCGCTGCTTCCCCAGCTCATCACGCCCGCCCAGCCGGGCCAGGACCTGCTGGCCGCGCTGCCGCCGCTGCGCCGGGACATCGACGAGGCGCTGCTGACCACGGGCGGCGTTCTGCTGCGCGGCTTTGGCGTGCCCGATGTGGAGACCTTCCAGCGCTTCGCCTCGGCCTTCGGCCATCCGCTGCTCAAGTACGAGTTCGCCTCCACGCCGCGCAGCGCGGTCGAGGCCTCCAGCGGCGCGGGCGTCTACACCTCCACCGAATACCCGGCCCACCAGAGCATTCCGCTGCACAACGAGCAGGCCTACACGCGCGAGTGGCCCATGAAGATCTGGTTCCACTGCGTCACCGCATCGCCCGAGGGCGGCGAGACGCCGATTGCCGACAGCCGTGCGGTCTACCGCCGCATTCCGGCGCGCATCCGCGAGCTGTTCGAGCCCGGAATTCTGTACGTGCGCAACTTCGGCGAGATGGACGTGCCCTGGCAGAAGGTCTTCAACACCGAAAGCCGCGCCGAGGTCGAGGCCTTCTGCCGCCATGCGCGCATGGACTGGGAGTGGAAGGAGGACGACGGCCTGCGCACACGCCAGCTGTGCCAGGCCATGGAAAGCCATCCCGCCACGGGCGAGATGGTCTGGTTCAACCAGGCCCACCTGTTCCACATCTCGGCGCGCGAGCCCGAGGAGCGCGAGGTGCTGGAGGAGGTCTACGGCATCGAGAACCTGCCGCGCAACACCTTCTTCGCCGACGGCTCCACCATCGGCGACGACATCTTCGCCGAGGTGCGCGCCGCGCTGGATGCCGAGACCGTCAGTTTCCCCTGGGAGCAGGGCGACGTGCTGATGCTGGACAACATGCTCGTGGCCCATGCGCGCTCTCCCTTCAAGGGGCCGCGCAAGGTCATCGTCGCCATGGCCGAGCCGCGCAGCAATCTGGACCGTTTCTGAGAACCCGGGAGGCAGCTGATATGCTGAGTGGACAAAGTGCAATCGCGGCAGCAGGCCAGACGCCGGCCAGCCTGGTCGAGCATCTGAGGGGCCTGGCGCAGCAGCGGCCCGACGACATCTGGCTCACCGTGGCCGCCGTGCAGGACGGCCGCGTGGTCGAGCGCAGCCACAGCTATGGCGAGTTCGACCGCCGCGTGCGCGCGCTGGCCGCCCGGCTGCAGCAGATGTGCCCCGTGGGCGCGCGCGCCCTGGTGATGATGGACAACGACGAGCACTACGCCGCCAGCATGCTGGCCTGCTTCTACGCGGGCGTGATCGCCGTGCCGGTGCCGCCGCTGGAATCGCTGCGCGTGCAGCATCTGGAGCGGCTGCTGGGCATCGTGGGCGACGCGGACGCGGCCTGCGTGATCAGCACGGCCGAAGTGATGCAGGCCCTGCCCGGCGCCGATGCGCGCTTTGCAGGCATTGCCGCCGTGGCCGCCGACCAGGTGGACCTGGCCGATGCCGACGCCTGGCTGCCCCATGCGCCGGCTGCCGACGACATCGCCTTCCTGCAATACACCTCGGGCTCCACCTCGGCGCCCAAGGGCGTGATGGTCAGCCACGGCAACCTCATCGCCAACGAGGCCGCCATCCAGCAGCGCATGGACATCGGCGCGGGCGACCGCTTCATGTCCTGGGCGCCGCTGTACCACGACATGGGCCTGATCGGCGGACTGCTGCAGCCGCTGTACAGCGGCCTGCCGCTGGTGCTGACCTCGCCGCGCCTCTTTCTGGAAAGCCCCGTGCGCTGGCTGGAGCTGATCTCGCGCCACCGCGCCACCATCAGCGGCGGCCCCGACTTCGCCTACCGCATGTGCCTGGAGCGCATCAAGCCGTCGCAGCTGGCGCAGCTGGACCTGTCGAGCTGGCGGCTGGCCTATACCGGTGCCGAACCCGTGCGTGCCGACACGGTCACGGCCTTCGCGCAGCGCTTTGCCGCCTGCGGCCTGCGGCCCGACGCGGCCTATGCCTGCTACGGCCTGGCCGAAGCCACCCTGTTCATCACCGGCGGCAGTTGCGGCGCGGGCGCCACGATCACGTCCTTCGATACCGAGGCCCTGGGCCAGGGCCGGGCCGAGGAAAGCTCCGGCGCCTCGCAGACCACCTCGCTGGTGGGCTGCGGCCCTGCCGTTCCCGGCCATTCGGTGAACATCGTCGATCCGCACAGCCTGCAGGTGCTGGAGCCCGGCCACGTGGGCGAGATCTGGGCGCACGGCCCCAGCATCAGCCAGGGCTACTGGGGCAAGCCGCAGCAAACGCAGCAGGCCTTTGTCGAGCATGCAGGCCGGCGCTGGCTGCGCACGGGCGACCTGGGCTTCGTGCATGCTGGCCAGGTCCATGTGGCGGGCCGCATCAAGGACCTGATCATCGTGCGCGGGCACAACCTCTACCCGCAGGACATCGAGCGCGTGGTCGAGGCCGAGGTCGAAGCCGTGCGCAAGGGGCGCGTGGCCGCGTTTGCGGTGGACATCGATGGCCGGGAAGGCATAGGCATTGCTGCCGAAGTCTCGTTCGGCATGCAAAAGCTGGTGCCGGCCCAGGCCCTGGTCGATGCCCTGAGCACCGCCGTGGGCGCGCAGTGCGGCGAGGCGCCCCGGGTGATTGTGCTGCTCAACCCCGGCGCCTTGCCCCGCACCTCCAGCGGCAAGCTGCAGCGCGCAGCCTGCCGCCAGGGCTGGTCCGCGCGCACTCTGGATGCCTGGGCCGTGTTCGAGTCGGGCCGCTTCGCGGGCGGCGGCAGCCAGGCACCGCAGGAGGCGGGCGCGGCAGATTCCACCACAGGCACGCTGGCCGGCCTGTGGCGCGAGGTGCTCGGTGGCGATGCCCAGCACGGGCCGGCCGGCGAGGCCAACTTCTTCGCGCAAGGCGGCAACTCCCTGGCCGCCGTGCGGCTGGCTGCGCGCATCTGCCGGCAATGGTCCCTGGAGTATCCGGCGGGGCGGGTGTTCGAGCACCCGCGGCTGCGCGACCAGGCGCAGGACATCGACCGGCTGTGCCAACAGCGCCAGCCGGGCACGGCGCTGCAGCGCATTGCCCCGCTGGCCGAGGCCCGTCGCGCCATGCCCCTGCCGCTGACGCCGGCCCAGCAGCGCCAATGGTTTCTCTGGAAGATGGATACGCGCAGCACGGCCTACCACGTGCAGGGCGCCCTGCGCATCACCGGGCCGCTGGATGCAGGCGCCCTGCGTGCGGCCGTGCAGGGCCTGTCCGAACGGCACGGTTCACTGCGCACGGTATTCAACGCCCGGCCCGATGGGGAGGTCGAGCAGCGCCTGGACCCCCAGGGCAGGCTGGAGCTGCAGTGGCTGGATGCCGCGCAGGGCGAGCCCGCGCAGCGCGAGGAGCACGCCGCCCAATGGCTGCAGGCGCTGTGCGCCCAGCCCTTTGATCTGCAGCAGGGGCCGCTGGCCAGGGCTGCCCTGGTGCGGCTGCAGGCCCATGAGCACATCCTGGCGCTGGTGATGCACCACATCGTCTCCGACGGCGCCTCCATGCAGATCCTGCTGGACGATCTGGCGGCGCTGTATGCCGGCGCCCCGGACAGCGGCCCGGCGCTGCAGTATGTGGACTACGCCGTCTGGCAGCGGGAGCAGGCCCAGCAAGGCCAGCAGGCCTCGCTTGCCTACTGGCTGGAACGGTTGCAGGTGCCCCCAGGCGAGGCCCAGCCTGTGCTGGCCCTGCCTACCGACCATCCGCGCCAGGCGCTGGCACGCTATCGGGCGGGACGGCACGGCTTCGAGCTGCCCGGCGCGACCTTGCAGGCGCTGCGCGCGCAGGCCCGCCAGCAGGGAGACACGCTCTTCACGCTGCTGCTGGCCGGCTGGCAGGCGCTGCTGTACCGCTACACGGGGCAGGAGGACATCCGCGTCGGCGTGCCCGTGGCCAACCGCGCGCATGCCGACCTGCAGGGCGTGGTCGGCTTTTTCGTCAACACCCTGGTGCTGCGCAACCGCATCGACGGGCGCATGCGCCTGGCTGACGTGCTGCAGCAGGCCCGCGAGGCGGCGCAGGGCGCCCAGGCCCACCACGATCTGCCGTTCGAGCAGCTGGTGGAGGCGCTGCAGCCGCAGCGCAGCCTGGCGCACAGCCCCTTGTTCCAGGTGCTGTTCAATCATCTGGTGGAGGACTGGCACGCGCTGCAGCAGGTGCCGGGCTGGACGGTGGCCGGCCAGCCGCTGGCGGCCGCAGATGCGCAGTTCGAGCTGACCGTGGAAGTGCGCGAGCGCTCCGATGGCAGCCTGGGCATCGGCCTGGTCTATGCCCGCGAGCTGTTCGAGCCGGGCAGCATGCAGCGCCTGGCCGCCCACTATGCGGCCATGCTGGACGCACTGGCGCACCAGCCCCAATGTGCCGTGGACGAGGTGCCGCTGCTGGGTCCCGACGAACGCCAGCAACTGGCTGCCTGGAGCTGCAATGACCAGGTCCTGCACGGCGGCGACATCGTGCACCGCCGCTTCGAGCAGCAGGTGGCGCGCAGCCCCGATGCCCCGGCCCTGTGCCTGGGCGAGGCCACGCTGGGCTACGCCGAGCTCAATGCGCGCGCCAACCGCCTGGCGCATCACCTGATCGCATCGGGCGTGCGGCCCGGCGTGCCGGTGGGCATTGCCATGGAGCGCTCCATCGAGATGGTCGTGGGGCTGCTGGCCATCATGAAGGCCGGCGCCGCCTATGTGCCCATCGACCCCGAGCATCCGGCCGACCGCATCGCCTACATGCTGGAGGACAGCGGCGTGTCCCTGGTGCTGGTGCAGCCGCAGGTGCGTGACCGCCTGCCGGCCAACTGCAGTGCCCAATGGGTCGATGTGCCGGGTCTGGCGTCCCGGCTGGAGGACCTGCCGGCCCACAACCCGGCCATTGCCCTGCATGGCGACAGCCTGGTCTATGTGATCTACACCTCGGGCTCCACGGGCCGGCCCAAGGGCGCGGCCAACCGCCACCGTTCGCTGTGCAACCGCCTGGCGTGGGGGCAGATGCACCAGCCGCTGGGCCCGGGCGATACGGTGCTGCAGAAAACGCCGTTCGGCTTCGACATCTCCTTCTGGGAATTCTTCTGGCCGCTGACCACCGGCGCATGCCTGGCGCTGGCCGCCCCCGGCGACCACCGCGATCCCCGGCGCCTGGCCGAGCTGATAGCGCGCCACCAGGTCAGCACCATCCACTTCGTGCCGTCCATGCTGCAGGCCTTCATGGCGCACCCGGCGGCCGCCACCTGCCAGGGGCTGCAGCGCATCATCTGCAGCGGCGAAGCCCTGTCCGCCGAATTGCAGGCGGCCGTGCTGCAGGCCTTCCCCGGCACCCGCCTGCTCAATCTCTACGGCCCCACGGAGGCGGCCATCGAGGTCACCTGGTGGGACTGCCGGGACGAGGGCGCGTTGTCCGTGCCCATAGGCCGCCCCGTGGCCGGGCTGCGCACCCATGTGCTGGATGCCGCGCTCAACGAGGTGCCGCGCGGCGTGGCCGGCGAGCTGTATCTGGGCGGTGTGGGCCTGGCGCGCGGCTACTGGCGGCGGCCGGGCCTGAGCGCCGAGCGCTTTGTCGCCGACCCCGCCAGCCACACGGGCGAGCGCCTGTACCGCACGGGCGACCTGGTGCGCTGGCGCGGCGACGGCCAGATCGACTACCTGGGCCGCGTGGACCACCAGGTGAAGATCCGCGGCTTTCGCATCGAGCTGGCGGAGGTGGAGGCGCAACTGTTGGCCCACCCCGCCGTGCGCGAGGCCGTGGTGGTCGCCCGCCAGGCGGCCGACGGCGAGCGGCTGGCCGCTTTTGTCTCGGTGCAGCAGGGGCAGACCCTGGACATGGCCGCGCTGCGCAGCGCGCTGGCCGCAGCCCTGCCCGACTACATGCTGCCCTCGTCCATCACCGTGCTGGATGCCTTGCCGCTGAACGCCAACGGCAAGGTGGACCGCAAGGCGCTGCCCGAGGCGCCCGCCCTGCCGGCCCTGGAGCGCCAGGCCTACGAGCCGCCCGAGGGCGGCGTGGCCGCGACCATTGCCGCCCTCTGGGCCCAGGTGCTGGGCGTGGAGCGCATAGGCGCCAGCGACAACTTCTTCGACCTGGGCGGGCATTCGCTGCAGCTCATCCGCGTGCATGGCCTGCTGGAGTCGCGGCTGGGCCGGGAGCTGTCCCTGGTCGATCTCTTCAAGCACCCCACGGTGTCGGCCCTGGCGCGGCGCATCGAGCAGGGCGCAGATAGCGAGGGCGGGGGCGAGGGTGACGGCGCCGCGCAGGCGGCCGCCGCCCGGGACGGCATGGACGCGGCCCAGCGCCGCCGCGAGGCGCTGCTGCAGCGCAAGCGCCACATCGAAAGGACCCTCTGATGTCTTCTTCCTCCGAAACCACCGGCCTGGAGATCGCCGTCATCGGCATGGCCGGGCGCTTTCCGGGCGCCGACGACATCGACAGCTTCTGGGCCAACATCCGTGACGGCGTCGAGTCCGTGAAGCGCTACAGCGACGATGAGCTGCGCGCCCTGGGCGTGCCCCAGGCCCTGCTGGACGATGCCGGCTACGTGAAGGCCGGCGTGCCGCTGGCCGGCATGGACCTCTTCGATGCCGACTTCTTCGGCTACACCCCGCGCGATGCCGAGCAGCTGGACCCGCAGCACCGCCTTTTTCTGGAATGCGCCTGGCAGGCGTTGGAGCATGCGGGCTACGAGGGCCGGCGCTATCCCGGCGCCATCGGCGTGTATGCGGGCACGGGCGCCAGCGTCTACCTGATGCGCCATCTGCTGCCCCGCCATGCGCCGGGCCCTGGCGCCCAGGTCGCCGACCTGCTGGGCCTGATGAGCGGCAACATGGCCGATGCCCTGGCCACGCGCGTGGCCTACAAGCTGGACCTGCGCGGCCCGGCCGTCACCGTGCAGACGGCCTGCTCGACCTCGCTGATGGCCGTGCACACCGCCTGCCAGGCGCTGCTGGGCCATGAATGTGCCATGGCGCTGGCCGGGGGCGTCTCGCTCAACCTGCTGCAAAACGGCGGCTACCGCTACCAGGCCGGCGCCATCTTCTCGCCGGACGGGCATTGCCGCGCCTTCGATGCCCAGGCCGCAGGCACGCTGCAGGGCAGCGGCGCGGGCATTGTGGTGCTCAAGCGCCTGGACGATGCGCTGCGCGACGGCGACACCATCCACGCCGTCATCCTGGCCAGCGCCGCCAACAACGATGGCGCAGACAAGGTGGGCTTCACGGCGCCCGGCGTCAACGGCCAGGCCGCCGTGGTGCGCGCGGCGCAGGCCCTGGCGGGCGTGCCGGCCGACACCATCGGCTATGTGGAAGCCCATGGCACGGGCACGGCGCTGGGCGACCCCATCGAGATCGCGGCGCTGACCCAGGCATTTCGCGCCAGCACGCAGCGCAGGGGCTACTGCGCCATCGGCTCGGTGAAGACCAATATCGGCCATCTCGATGCGGCCGCCGGTGTCACGGGCCTGATCAAGACGGTGCTCTCGCTCAGGCATGCCACCTTGCCGCCGAGCCTGCATTTCGAGCGGCCGCATCCGCAGATCGACTTCGAGCGCAGTCCCTTCCATGTCAACACCGTGGCCAGGCCCTGGCCCCGGGCGGCCACGCCGCGCCGCGCGGGCGTGAGCGCCTTCGGCATTGGCGGCACCAATGTCCATGTGGTGCTGCAGGAGGCTGCTGCCGCCCCTGCCACCTCTGCCGCCCCTTCCCTTACACAGGCGGATGCAGCCCGGGGCTGGCAGGTGCTGCCGCTGTCCGCTCGCAGCCCCCGTGCGCTGGATGAGTCGGCGCGCCGCCTGGCTGCCCATCTGCAGCAGGCCGGCAGCGGCCTGTCGCTGGACGATGTGGCCCACACCCTGCAGCAGGGCCGCCGCGCCTTCGGCCATCGCCGTGCCGTGGTGGCAGACGGCATGGGCATGGCGGTGGAGGGCCTGCACCTCGCTGCTACTGCTTCTGCTGCTGCGCCGGCAGGCCAGGCCACCGAGGTGCCGGCACAGCCGCCCGGCGTGGTCTTTCTTTTCCCGGGCGGGGGCGTGCAGCACGCCAACATGGGCCTGGACCTGTACCGCGACGGCGGTGTGTTCCGGCAGGAGGTGGACCGCTGCTGCGGGCTGCTGCAGGCCGAAACAGGCTGGGACCTGCGCCAGTGGCTGTTCCCCGCCCCGGGTGAAGAGGTGGAGGCCGACGCGGCGCTGTCCGCCATGGACAAGGCCCAGCCGGCCCTGTTCGTGATCGGCTATGCGCTGGCCCGGATGTGGATGGCACGCGGCGTGCAGCCCGTGTCCATGCTGGGCCACAGCCTGGGCGAGTATGTGGCGGCCTGCCTGGCCGGCGTGTTCGAGCTGCCGCATGCCCTGCGCATCGTCGCGGCGCGCGGCCGCCTGCTGCAGTCGCTGCCGCAGGGCGCCATGACCTCGGTGCCCCTGGCCGAGGTCGAACTGCAATCCCTGCTGGACGCGGGCTGTGACCTGGGTGCCGTCAATGGCGAACGCCTGTGCGTGCTGTCCGGCCCGCTGGCCGCCATCGAGGCGGCCGAGGAGGCGCTGCGCGTGCGGGACATCACCGCGCGCCGGCTGCACATTGCCGTGGCCTCGCACTCGGCCATGACCGAGCCCCTGCTGGCGCAGCTGGAGCAGGTGGTGGCCAGCGTGCCCCGGCATGCGCCGCGCCTGGCCTTCATCTCCAGCGTGACCGGCAAGCCCATCACGGCCGAGCAGGCCATGAGCCCCGCCTACTGGGCCCGCCACCTGCGCCATACCGTGCGCTTTGCGGACGGGCTGGACGAGCTTGTGCGAGAGCCGGGCCGCGTGCTGCTGGAGGTGGGCCCCGGCCAAGCCCTTACCGCCCTGGCTCGCCAGCATGCGCGCGCCGCCACGGCGGCTGGCATCTGGCCCAGCCAGGCCCATCCCCAGCAGACCGCACGCAGCGCGCAGCTGCTGGCGCAGGCCGTAGCCGGACTGTGGTGCGCGGGCGTGGACATCGACTGGACTGCCTGCCGGGGCGGGCGGCCAGGTCGGCGCGTGCCGCTGCCGGCCTATGCCTTCCAGCGCCGCTCCTTCTGGGTGCAGGCGGCGGGGCAGGGTGGCGATACACCGAAAGCGGCAGGCACGGCAGGTCCCTCGGCGACCGCCGGTCCGTTCTACGCAGCCGCCTGGCAGCGCAGTCCCTTGCAGTGGGCGGCAGGCACCGCCGCAGCCGCAGCCCAGGTGGCCCTGGTATTTGGCGACGGCAGTGCCACGGCCGAGACCCTGGTGCACGCATTGCGGGCGCAGGGCACCGATGTGGTCTGCGTGGAAGCGGGCGCCGCCCCCGCCTGCCTGGCCCCGGGCCGGCATGCCGTGCGCCCCGGCGAGCGCCGCGATTGCGAGGACTTGCTCGATGCGGTGCAGGCGCAGTTCGGCCCCGTGGACGCCATCTACCACCTGTGGGCCATGGACGCGGCTGCCCCTGCGCCGCTGGAGCGCGGCTTTCACAGCGTGCTGGCCCTGGCGCAGGCGCTGGAGGCCCGTGCGCACGGTGCTGGAGGCCCGCGCACACGGCGGCTGCTGCTGGTGGCCGCAGGCGGTTCGGAAGATGTGACCGGAGTCGAAGCGCTGAACCCCGAGATGGCAGCCGTCTTTCCGCTGTGCAAGGCGATAGGGCAGGAATGCCCGTCCATCGACTGCCGTTTCGTCGATGTGGTGCAGGCGGGCTCGCCCGCAATGCAGGCCCGGCTGGCGCGCCAGCTGCTGGACGAAGCCCGCGCGCCGCATGGGCTGCGCGCGGCCGACACGGCCATCGCCCTGCGCGGTGCCCACCGCTGGCGCAAGACCTACGAGCCCCTGCAGTGGCAGGACGCCGCAGCGCCGCGCCTGCGCAGGCAGGGCGTGTACCTGATCACGGGCGGCCTGGGCGGCGTGGGCCTGGCGCTGGCCCGGCATCTGGCCGCGCACTGGCAGGCCCGCCTGGTGCTGGTGGGCCGCAAGGCGCTGCCTGCGCGCAGCCAATGGGAGGCGCTGGCCGCCGATGACGGGCAGCCGCGCACCCTGCGCCAGCAACTGCTGCAGCTGCTGGCCCTGGAGGCCGAGGGCGCCCAGGTGCTGACCCTGGCCGCCGATGTGGCCGACGCCGCGCAGATGCAGGCGGTGCTGGCGCAGGCGCACCAGCGCTTTGGCGCGCTGCATGGCGTGGTCCACGCTGCAGGCCATGCCGACAGCGGCATGCTGTCCACCCGCACGCGGGACGGCGTGGAGCGCACGTTCGCCCCCAAGCTGCGCGGCACCCGGCTGCTGCTGGACCTGCTGGGCACGCAGGGCACGCTGGACATGCAGGCGCCGGACTTCGTGCTGCTGTGCTCGTCCATCTCCAGCCTCACCGCAGGCCTGGGCAAGAGCGACTACGCCGCCGCCAATGCCTGCATGGATGCACTGGCGGCACTGGCCAGCCGCCAGCGCGCCTGGCCCGTCATTTCCGTGGGCTGGGACGCCTGGCGTGACCTGGGCATGGCCGCCGGCATGCGCATTCCCGAGGGCATAGGCTGGAGCGGCGCAGAAGCGGCGGCCGTGTTCGAGCGCATCGTCAACGGCGATGTGCCGCACCAGGTGGTCATCTCCACCACCGACCTGCAGCAGCGCCTGGGCGAGATCGATGCCGGGCTGGTGGATGCGCTGGCAGAACCTGCCGCCGAAGCCTTCGCCGAACCTGCCAACGGATCGCAGGCCCGGGGCGGCCATCCGCGCCCGGCGCTGCAGACCGCCTACGTTGCGGCCGAAGGCGAACTGCAGCAGGCACTGGCCGCGCTGTGGACCGACATGCTGGGCATTGCCCCGGTGGGCGTGCACGACAACCTGTTCGAGCTGGGCGGCGACTCGCTGCTGGCCCTGCAGATCCTGGGCCGCGTGAAAAAGCGCTTTGGTGTCGAGCTGCACCCTGCGGCCTTCTTCAAGGCCCCCACCGTCGGCGAGTTGGCCGTGCTGGTGGAGACCCGGCTGATCGAGGAGATCGAGGCCACCGTTACCGATGAAGGCGATGCCCTTGCCGCCTTCGCATCTGCGTGAGAAGACCACCATGTCCCTGAACGATCTCGATTCCCGCAAGTCCCGCCTGTCCGATGCGCAGCGTGCCGCACTGGCCCTGAGGCTCCGGGGCGTATCCGGTGCACCCGCTGCATCCGCTGCATCCGGCGCGGGTGGCCTGCCGGACGGCGACACCCGCAATACGGCCCACACCATCACCCGCTGCGACCGCACGCTGGCCATTGCCCTGTCCCCCGCGCAGCGCAGCCTCTGGCTCACCTGGCGGCTGGAGCCCGCCAGCCCCGCCTACAACATGGTGGGATCGCTGTCGCTCAAGGGGCCGCTGGATGCGCTGGCGCTGGAGCAGGCGCTGCGGGCCCTGGCAGAGCGCCACGAGATCCTGCGCACCTGCTATCCGGCCGGCGAGGACGGCGAGCCCCGGCAGTCCATCCAGCCCGCCGCGCCCGTGCCCCTGCGCCATGTCGATCTGGGCGCATGGGCGGACGGCGATCCGCAGGCCGAGGCGCAGCGCCAGGTGCTGCTGCTGGCCCGCCAGCCCTTTGCGCTGGACACTGAAACGCCATTGCGCGCCGTCCTGTGCCGGCTGGGCGCGCAGGAGCATGTGCTGGGCCTGTCGCTGCACCACATTGCGGGCGATGGCTGGTCCAACGGCATCGTGGTCGAGGAGCTGTTCCACCTGTACGAGGCCCTGCGCACGCAGCAGCCATCGCGCCTGCCGGCCATGGCCCTGCAGTTCGCCGACTATGCCGTCTGGCAGCGCCGCTGGTTCGATGCCGGTGAGCGCGAGCGGCAGCTGGACTACTGGCGCGCCCGGCTGGGCACCGAGCACGAGGCCCTGGCCCTGCCGATGAAGCAGGCCAGGGCGGCCGCGCAGGAGGCACAGGAGCAGCGCCTGGAGTTCACGCTGCCCGCCGCGCTGGCCACCCGCGTGCGTGCCCTGGGCCGCGCGCATGGAGCCTCGCTGTTCATGGTGATGCTGGCCCTGCTCAAGCTGGTGCTGTACCGCTTCAGCGGCACGCGCGAGCTGCGCGTGGGCACGCCCGTGGCCAACCGCCAGAAGGCCGAGACGCATGGCCTGATCGGCTACTTCCTGAACCTGCTGGTGCTGCGCACGCACATCGATCCCGCGCAGGACTTCGGCGCGCTGCTGGCGCAGGTGCGCGAGGCGGTGCTGGGCGCGCAGGCCCACCAGGACCTGCCGTTCCACCTGCTGGTCGAGGCGCTGCAGCCGGCCCGCCAGCCGGGCGTTCACCCGCTGTTCCAGGTCAAGTGCACCCAGCAGGAGGATGCCTCGGCCGCGCGCCACATCGCCGGCCTGGAGATTTCCATGCAGGCCGTATCCAGCGGCCAGGCGCATTTCGACCTGAGCCTGGACTTCACCGACCGGCAGGACGGCATCGACTGCGTGCTGATCTATGCCGATGCCCTGTTCGACGAGGCCGTGGTGCGCGACATGGCCGCCGCATTCCAGGATTTTGCGCGGCAGGTCAGCGGCGCAATCAGCGACAGGCAGCCCAGGCTGGGCGAGCTGTCGCTGCCAGGCCGCGTGTCGGAGTCTGCAGGCCCGGTGCAGGCCTTTGGCGCCGACAGCGTGCTGCAGCTGTGGTCGCGCGCCGTGCAGGCCCATCCCGATGGCACGGCGGTCAGGGACGCAGGCTCGGCCCTGGACTACGCGCAGCTGGACCGGCAGTCCGACCAGCTGGCCCGGGCCCTGGTGGCGCGCGGCGTGGGGGCCGATGTGCGCGTGGCCCTGCATGCCGAGCGCAGCTGCGCCTTTGTGCTGGGCCTGCTTGCCGTGCTCAAGGCCGGTGGCACCTATGTGCCCCTGGACCCCGGCCTGCCGGCGCAGCGGCTGGCCTGGCAGCTGCGCGACAGCGGCGCGGTGCTGATGCTCTGCCAGCAGGCGCCCGCCTGGGACGCGGGCGTTCCCGTGCTGAGCCTGGACCCGAATGCCTGCCAGGACCCGTGCATTGCGGGGCAGGCGCCGCCGGCCGCGCCGCCGCATTCCGCACAGGGCGCCTATGTGATCTACACCTCGGGCTCGACCGGGCAGCCCAAGGGCGTGGTCGTCAGCCACGGCGCGCTGGCCCACTATGTGCAGGCCGTGCTGCAGCGGCTGGACCTGCCCGATGCGGCGCGCAGCATGGCCATGGTCTCGACCGTGGCGGCGGACCTGGGGCACACCGTGCTGTTCGGCACGCTGTGCTCGGGGCGCGCGCTGCATCTGATGGCGCCCGAACTGGCCTTCGACCCCGACGGCTTCGCGCGCTACATGGCGGAGCACCGCGTGGACGTGCTCAAGATCGTGCCCAGCCATCTGCAGGGGCTGCTGAACGCCGGCATGCCCGCTGACGTGCTGCCTGCCAGCCGCCTGGTGCTGGGCGGCGAGGCCACGCGCTGGCCGCTGGTGGACCGCATTGCCGCGCTCAGGCCCGGCTGCCGCGTGCTCAACCATTACGGCCCCACCGAAACCACGGTGGGCATCCTCACCCAGGAGGCGGGCGAGGCGCTGCGCGGCGGCGAAAGCCTGCCCGTGGGCAGGCCGCTGGCCAATAGCCGCGCCCTGGTGCTGGATGCCGACCTCCAGCCCGTGCCCCTGGGCGCCAGCGGCGAGCTGTACCTGGGCGGGCCGGGCCTGGCGCGCGGCTACCAGCTCCGGCCCGGGCAGACGGCAGAGCGCTTCGTGGCCAGCCCGTTCCAGCAGGGCGAGCGCCTGTACCGCACGGGCGACCGCGTGACCATGCTGGCCGATGGCAGCCTGCAATTCCTCGGCCGCATGGATGACCAGGTGAAGGTGCGCGGCTACCGCGTGGAGCTGCGCGAGGTGGCGCTGGCGCTGCAGGCCGTGCCCGGCGTGGCCCAGGCCGAAGTCGTGGCGCGGCTGGACGGGAATGGGGATGGGGGCGGGGACGGGCGCATGCAGCTGCATGCCTATGCCGTGCCCCAGGCCGGCCTGCCCGCCGACAGGCAGGGGTGGGTCGCAGCGCTGGCGCAGGCGCTGCCCGAGTACATGGTGCCCGCCAGCATCACCGTGCTGGAGTGCATGCCCCTGACGGCCAACGGCAAGATCGACCGCAAGGCCCTGCCCGTGCCGGAGCAGGCGGCCGCCGATCTTTTCGAGGCGCCCCAATGCGAGGCCGAGCAGGCGCTGGCCGCCGTCTGGGCCGACCTCTTCGGCCTGGAGCGCGCGGGCCGGCATGACGACTTCTTTGCGCTGGGCGGGGACTCCATCCTCGCGCTCAAGCTGGTGGCGCGCGCCCGCAAGCGCGGCGTCAAGCTCACGCCCAAGCAGCTGTTCACGGGCAAGACGCCCGCGGGTGTGGCACGGCTGGTGGAGGGGCCGGTCGCCAGCGCCGCGCAGACCGAAGGCATGGCGCCCCTGCGCAGGGCCGACCGCAGTGGCCCGCTGCCGCTGTCCTTTGCGCAAATGCGCCAGTGGTTCCTGTGGCAGCTGGAGCCGGCCGGTACGGCCTATCACATCAGCGGCGCGCTGCGTCTGCTGGGCACGCTCGATGTGCTGGCGCTGCAGCAAAGCTTCGACGCGCTGGTGGCGCGCCACGAGTCGCTGCGCACGGTGTTCCGCATGGGCGGGGACGGGCAGGTGGTGCAGGTGATCGCCGCACAGGGCAGTGTGCGGGTCGAGCAAACGGATCTGTCCGAACTCCCCGCTGCGCAGCGTCAGGAACAACTGGAACAGGCGGCGGCTGCCGTGCACCGCCAGCCCTTCGACCTGCAGGCCGGGCCGCTGCTGCGCGTGCGCCTGATCCGGGAGTCGGCCGAGGCGCATCTGCTGGTCGTGGCCATGCACCACATCGTCTCCGACGGCTGGTCCATGCAGATCATCGTGGATGAATTCGTGCAGCAGTACCGCGCACGGTGCCAGGGACAGGTGCCGCAGGCCGCACCCCTGCCGATGCAGTACGCCGACTACGCGGCCTGGCAGCGCCAGTGGCTGGAGGCTGGCGAGCGGCAGCGGCAACTTGCCTACTGGCGCGCCCAGCTGGGCGACACGCATCCCGTGCTGCAACTGCCCACGGACCACCCACGCCGGCCCGGCGCGGACCCTGTGGCCGCCAGCCATGGTCTGCAGCTGCCGGCCGATCTGGTCGGCAGCCTGCGCCGCCGCGCTCAGGCGCAGGACGCAACGCTGTTCGTGCTGCTGCTGGCCGGCCTGCAGGCCGTGCTGCACCGCTACACGGGCCAGGAAGACATTCGCGTGGGCGTGCCCATTGCCAACCGCCACCGGGTGGAAACGCAGGGCACGGTGGGCTTTTTCGTGAACACCCAGGTTCTGCGCGCCACGCTGGACGGGCGCATGGGCCTGGCGCAGCTGCTGGACCAGGCCCGGCAGGCCGCCCAGGGCGCGCAGGCCCACCAGGACCTGCCCTTCGAGCAACTGGTCGAGGCGCTGCAGCCCGAACGCAACGCCGGCACCCAGCCGCTGTTCCAGGTGCTGTTCAACCACCAGCGCCAGGACCGCAGCGCGCTGCAGCAACTGCCTGGGCTGGAGCTGCAGGAATATGCGCTGCAGGGCCAGGGCGCCCAGTTCGAGCTGACCGTGGACACCACCGAGGATGCGCAGGGCTGCCTGCATCTGCGCCTGACCTATGCCCGCGAATTGTTCGAGGCCGCCACCATCGGCGCGCTGGCCGGCCACTATGTGGCCATGCTGCAGGCGCTGGCCGATGATCCGGCCCGTAAGGTGGGCGAGGTCGCCTTGCTGGGCGCGGCCGAACTGCACAGGCAGCAGGCATGGGGCCGCGTCGCCGGCCTGCCTGCCGACCGGCCGGCCGCAGCGCAGACGCTGCACGGCCGCTTCGCCAGCCAGGCATTGGCGCGAGCCGGGGCGCAGGCGCTGTCCTTCGAGCACCACGTTCTCGGCTACGCCGAACTCGACGCCCGGGCCAACCGCCTGGCCCGCCGTCTGATCGCCCTGGGCGTGCGCCCGGAGACACGCGTGGGCATTGCCATGCAGCGCTCGGTGCAGATGGTGGTCGGCCTGCTGGCCATCCTCAAGGCCGGCGGCGCCTATGTGCCGCTGGACCCGGACTACCCGGCGGATCGTCTGGCGCATATGGTCGAGGACAGTGGCATTGCCCTGGTGCTGACGCAGGCTGCGGTGCGCGAGCGCATTCCCGGCGCTGCTGCGCTGCAGGTGCTGGAGATCGACATGCTGGACCTGTCGGGCGAACCCGATACCGATCCGCAGGTTGATGTGAATCCGGACAGCCTGGCCTATGTGATCTACACCTCGGGCTCCACGGGCCGCCCCAAGGGCGCACAACTGAGCCACCGCAACGTGGCACGGCTGCTGGACGCCACCGATGCCTGGTTCGGCTTCGGGCCTGACGATGTCTGGACCCTGTTCCACTCCTACGCCTTCGACTTCTCGGTCTGGGAGATCTTTGGCGCCCTGTGCACGGGCGGCCGGCTGGTGGTGGTGCCGTACTGGGTCAGCCGCTCGCCCCAGGACTTCCTGGCTTTGCTGCGTGCCGAGCGCGTAACGGTTCTCAATCAAACGCCCTCGGCCTTCGGACAGCTGGTCCATGCCGTGGAGCAGGAAGATGGGAACGGCGCTGGCTTGGCGCTGCGGCAGGTGATCTTCGGCGGCGAGGCGCTGGAGCCCGAGAGCCTGCGGCCCTGGTTCGACCGCTTCGGTGACGAGAGTCCCCAACTCATCAACATGTACGGCATCACCGAGACCACGGTGCATGTGACGTACCGGGAGATCACGCGGAAGGATCTGGAGGGCGGACGCAGCCCCGTGGGCGTGGCGATTCCGGACCTGGGCCTGTATGTGCTGGACGGCAGCCTGAACCTGCTGCCGCAGGGCGTGGCGGGAGAGTTGTACGTGGCGGGCGAGGGCTTGGCACGGGGCTATCTCAACAGGCAAGGACTGACGGCAGAGCGCTTCATTGCCAACCCGTTCAGCGAGACGGGCGAACGCCTGTATCGCACGGGCGACCTGGTGCGCTGGAGTGCACAGGGCGAACTCGAATACCTGGGCCGTGCCGACCAGCAGGTCAAGATCCGGGGCTTCCGCATCGAACTGGGCGAGGTGCAGTCGCAACTGCTGGCCCAGCCTGAAGTGCGTGAGGCGGTGGTGCTGGCCAAGGAAAGCGCAGGCGGGGCGCGATTGGTGGCCTATGTCTCGCTGAATTCGCCAGCCGAAGACGGTTGGCTAAAGGACCGGCTGGGCAAGGTACTGCCCGACTACATGGTGCCTTCGGCCATCGTCGTGCTCGATGCCCTGCCGCTGACCGCCAACGGCAAGGTGGACCGCAAGGCGCTGCCCGAGCCGGAGATGGCGAGTGCGCAGGAATACGAGGCACCGCAAGGTGAACTCGAAGAAACGCTGGCGAAGATCTGGGCCGAGGTGCTGGGCGTGGAGCGCGTGGGCCGGCAGGACGGCTTCTTCGAGCTGGGCGGGCATTCGCTGCTCGCCCTGGGCCTGCTGGAGCGCGTGCGCGCCCAGGGCCTGCGCGTGCAGGTGCGCACGCTGTTCCAGCACCCGAGGCTGGCGGAGTTTGCGCAGGCGGTGCGGCAGGCGCAGCAGGGTGAGCAAGGGGAGCAGGTAGCCGGCGAGATCGATGTGCCGCCCAACGGCATCCCCGAAGGCTGCACGGCGATCACGCCGGACATGCTGACCCTGGTGGCGCTGGATGAGGATGAGATCGCACGCATTGCGCAGGCGGTGCCCGGCGGCGCAGCCAATATCCAGGACATCTACCCGCTGGCGCCGTTGCAGGAGGGAATTTTGTTCCACCACCTGCTGCAGTCCGGGGGCGATGTGTTCGTCTCGCCCAACCTGCTGAGCTTCGGGACGCGCGAGCAACTGCAATCCTTCGTGCACAGCCTCAACCAGGTGATTGCGCGCCATGACATCCTGCGCACGGCCGTGCTCTGGGAGGGGCTGTCCGAGCCGGTGCAGGTGGTGCTGCGCCAGGCACCGCTGCAGCTGCAGTGGCCTGATGCGGATGAGGCACATGAGGCACTGGTGCCGCAGATGCTGGAGCAACTGCGCAGCCACGACCTGCGCCTGGACGTGCGGCAGGCGCCGATGATAGGGGCGCGGGCCGCGTACGATGCCGGGCAAGGCCGCTGGCTGCTGCAGCTGCTGAGTCACCACCTGGTGATGGACCGCATCACGCTGGACCTGCTGCTGCAGGAGGTGCTGCGGCTTCAGCAGGGCCGTGCGGCCGAGCTGCCGGTGCCCGTGCCCTTCCGGCGCTTTGTGGCGCAGGCGCGCCAGGGCGTGGCGGCCGAGGTGCACGAGCGGTTCTTCCGCCGCATGCTGGCCGATGTGCAGGAGCCCACGGCCGCCTTCGGCCTGCTGGATGTGCAAGGCGATGGCCGTGGCATGGAGGAAGCCCGCGTGCGGTTGGACGCCCCACTGACCCAGGGCATGCGCAGCCAGGCGCGTGCGCACGGGGTCAGCCCCGCCGCGCTCTGCCACCTGGCCTGGGCGCTGGTGCTGGCCCGCACCAGCGGCAGGCAGGAGCCGGTCTTCGGCACCGTGCTGATGGGACGCATGGACGGCGGCGCCGGTGCGCAGCAGGCGCTGGGCATGTTCATCAACACCTTGCCGCTGCGCCTGCCGCTGGGCGAAGGCAGCGTGCTCCAGGGCCTGCGCAGCACGGCAGCGGCGCTTGCGGCCCTGCTGCAGCACGAGCATGCCAGCCTGTCGCTGGCCCAGCGCTGCAGCGGCCTGCCTGCGGGAACGCCGCTGTTCGGCGCATTGCTGAACTACCGGCATGGCGCGGCAGAGGGGTCTGCGCAAGAGCTGGCCCGGGCCGGCGTGCAGGTGCTGGGCCGCCCCGAGCGCAGCAACTATCCCGTGGGCATGGCCGTGGATGACGACGGCCAGGGCTTTGTGCTCGTCGCCCAGGTGGTGCGCAGCGTGGGAGCCGGACGCGTCTGCGCCTACATGCAGCAGGCCCTGCAGGCGCTGGTGCAGGCGCTGCAGCAGCAGCCCGGCCGCGACCTGCGCACGCTGGACGTGGTGCCCCCGGCCGAGCGCCAGGCGCTGCTGGCGCAGGCCTGCAACCCCCGGTCCTGGCCCCAGGCCTTGCCGGTGCACCGCATGTTCGAGGCGCAGGCAAGGCAGCGGCCCCAGGCCCCGGCCCTGGCCGCGGACGGGCAGGTGTTCAGCTACGGCGATCTGGACCGGCGGGCCAGCCGCCTGGCGCAGGCCCTGATCGCCCAGGGGCTGCGGCCCGGGCAGCGCGTGGGCCTGGTGGCCGAGCGCGGGGCCGCCATGGTGGCCGGCCTGCTGGCCATCCTCAAGGCGGGCGCCGCCTACGTGCCCGTCGATCCGGCCCTGCCCGATGAGCGCATGCAGTACATGCTGCAGGACAGCGGGGCCTGCCTGGTGCTGGCCTCGGGCCTGGCGCCGGGCCGGCTGGCCGTGCTCGCCGCCAGCGTGCCGAAGGTGCTGGAACTGGAGGCGCTGGAGGTACTGGAGGCAAGGGAGTCAGGGCCGCAGGCAGGCACGGAACGCGCGCCCCGCGTCGAGGTGCATGGCGACCAGGCGGCCTATGTGATCTACACCTCGGGCTCCACCGGGCGGCCCAAGGGCGTGGTGGTGCGGCATGCGGCCTTCTCCAACTTCCTGCAGTCCATGGCGGCACAGCCGGGCCTGCAGGCGCAGGACGTGTTGCTGGCCACGACCTCCGTGTCCTTCGACATTGCGGGCCTGGAGATCTTCCTGCCCCTGGCCGTGGGCGCGCAGCTGGTGGTGGCCGGGCGCGAACAGGTGCGCGACGCGGCTGCGCTGGCGGCGCTGCTGGAGTGCAGCCGCGCCAGCGTGATGCAGGCCACGCCCTCGGGCTGGCGCCTGCTGCTGGCCGGTGGCTGGAAGGCGGCACGGCCCCTGAAGGCGCTGTGCGGCGGCGAGGCGCTTGCGCCGGACCTGATTGCCCTGCTGCGCGCGGCGGGCGTGGACCTCTGGAACCTCTACGGCCCGACCGAGACCACGATCTGGTCCAGCCTGCAGCAGGTGCAGGGCGATGCCGCCACGCTGGGCCAGGCCATCGCGGCCACCCGGCTGCTGGTGCTTGACGAAGGACTGCGCTGCGTGCCGCAAGGCGTGGCCGGGGAGCTGTTCATTGGCGGCCAGGGCCTGGCGCGCGGCTACTGGCAGCGGCCGGGCCTGAGCGCAGAGCGTTTTGTGGCCGATCCTTTCGCGGGACCGGGCGCGGCTGGCGAACGCCTGTACCGCACGGGCGACCTGGTGCGCCGCAATGCCGATGGCGCGCTGGAATACCTGGGCCGGCTGGACCACCAGGTCAAGATCCGCGGCCACCGCATCGAGTTGGGCGAGGTGGAGGCCGCACTGCTGGCCCAGCCCGAGGTGCGCGAGGCCGTGGTCACGGCAGCGGGGGGCGGCAGTGATACGCGCCTTGTGGCGCACGTATCTCTACATGCATCGCTACATGCACCGCTGCATGCATCACTGCATGCAGGTCCGCCCCTGGACGCTGCAGCACTGCGCGCAAGACTGGCCAGCGGCCTGCCCGACTACATGCTGCCGTCCGCCATCGTGGTGCTGGACACGCTGCCGCTGAACAACAGCGGCAAGGTGGACCGTGCCGCGCTGCCTGCGGCGCAGGCGCCGGCCGGCCAGTCCTACGAGGCGCCCTCGGGGCAGGCCGAGGAAATGCTGGCCGGGCTCTGGTCCGAGCTGCTGGGCGGTGGCCGTGTGGACCGCCGCGACAGCTTCTTCGAGCGCGGCGGGCACTCGCTCAAGGTGGTGCAACTGCTGGCGCGGCTGCAGGGAGCAGGCGCAGCGGGGCTGACCGCCCAGGACATTTTCCGCACCCCGGTGCTGCAGGACATGGCGGGCCTGGTGCGCCTGCCGGCCCATGGCAGCGCGGATGCTGCGGGTGCAACAGGCACGACAGGCGCGGATGCGCAGGCGCTCGATGCGCTGGATTCCTTTCTCGAAACTCTGGGAGATATCTGATGGACCGTGGCCGCCTGCGCCAAATCGCCGAGCGCTTTGCAAGCCTGACCCCTGCCCAGCGCACGCTGGCATTGCAAAAGATCCGGGCCGAGGGACTGGATCTCTCGCATTTCCCCATCCCGGTGCGCGCACCATCGTCCGACCAGACCGAAGCCCTGTCCCATGCGCAGCTGCGCCAGTGGTTCCTGTGGAAGCTGGACCCGCAAAGCTCGGCCTACCACATCGCCCAGGCCTCGTGGATGCATGGCGAGCTGGATCTGGCGGCCTTGCGGCAGGCCTTCGGCGTGCTGCTGGAGCGCCACGGCGGACTGCGCACGGTGTTCGAGGAAAGCCCCGACGGCCTGGCGCGGCAGCGCATCGTGCCGCAGCTGGCCCTGGAGCTGCCGCTGATCGACCTCAGCTCCCTGCCTGCCGCACAGCGCCACGACCGGGCCCTGGCCGAAGCCTCGCGCCTGTGCCTCACGCCCTTTGACCTGACGCGCGGCCCGCTGCTGCGCGTGGCCGCCGTCCGCCTGGACAGCCGCCAGCACCTGCTGGTGGTGGTGATGCACCACATCATCTCCGACGGCCGCTCCATGCAGATCCTGCTGGAGGAGTTCGCCGGCCTGTACGCGGCACTGGTGCAGCAGCGCCCGACCCGCCTGCCGCCGCTGCCCATTGCCTACACCGACTACGCCGCCTGGCAGCGCGACTGGCTGGAGGCCGGGGAAAGGCAGCGCCTGCTGGACTACTGGCTGCCCGAACTGGCCGGGGGTCAGGACCTGCATCTGGAGCTGCCCGCCGACCATGCCCGCGCGCCGGGCGCCGAGACCCGCTGGCATGCCGCCTGGCACCGGCTGGAGCTGCCCGCCAGCCTGGTGGCCGAACTGGAGCAGCGCGCCCGCGAGCAGGGCACCTCCCTCTTCGTGGCGCTGCTGGCCGGGTTCCAGGCCCTGCTGCACCGCTATACCGCCGAGACCGATATCCGCGTGGGCGTGCCCGTGGCCAACCGCAACCAGCCCGAGGCCGAGCCGCTGGTCGGCTTCTTCGTCAACACGCTGGTGATGCGTGGCCGGCTCGATCCCCGCATGCGCCTGCAGGAGCTGCTGGCCCAGCTGGCCGAGCGGGTCCGCCTGGGCCTGGCCCACCAGGACCTGCCCTACGAGCAACTGGTCGAGGCACTGCAGCCGCGCCGCAGCCTGGACGGCAGCTCGCTGTTCCAGGTGATGCTGAACTACCAGCATGAAGAGGCGGCCGGCCTGGCGGGCCTGGAGATCCAGAAGCTGGAGCTGGACGGCCTGGCCGCCCAGTTCGAGCTGACCCTGCACGCCAGCCGCCGCGCCAACGGCAGCCTGCAGCTGGGCTTTGCCTATGCGCGCGAACGCTTCGAGCCGGCCACGGTGCAGCGCATGGGCGCACATCTGTCGCTGCTGCTGCATGCGCTGGCGCATGCGCCGCAGTGCGCGCTGGACCAGGTGCAACTGCTGCCCGGCGATGAGCAGGCGCAGCTTCTGGACCGCAGTGCGCGCCGCAGTACCGGCAATGGACCTGCCCTCAACCCTGCGCAGCCCGCCTGCCTGCACCAGCGCTTTGCGGCAAGCGCGCAGCAGCGGCCGGATGCGGTGGCGTTGACCTGCGAGTCCGCGCGACTGACCTACGCCGAACTCGACGCCCAGGCCAACCGCCTGGCCCACCGCCTCATCGCCCTGGGCGTGCGGCCGGAGACCCGCGTGGGCATTGCCATGCAGCGCTCGGTGGAGATGGTGGTCGGCCTGCTGGCCATCCTCAAGGCCGGTGGCGCCTATGTGCCGCTGGACCCGGATTACCCGGCGGACCGGCTGGCGCACATGGTCGAGGACAGCGGCATTGCCCTGGTGCTGACGCAGGCGGCGGTGCGCGAGCGCATTCCCGGCGCTGCTGCGCTGCAGGTGCTGGAGATCGACATGCTGGACCTGTCGGGCGAACCCGATACCGATCCGCAGGTTGAAGTCTCGGCCGACAGCCTGGCCTATGTGATCTACACCTCGGGCTCCACGGGCCGCCCCAAAGGCGCGCAACTGAGCCACCGCAACGTGGCACGGCTGCTGGATGCCACCGATGCCTGGTTCGGCTTCGGGCCTGACGATGTCTGGACCCTGTTCCACTCCTACGCCTTCGACTTCTCGGTCTGGGAGATCTTCGGCGCGCTGTGCACGGGCGGCAGGCTGGTGGTGGTGCCGTACTGGATCAGCCGCTCGCCCCAGGACTTCCTGGCTTTGCTGCGTGCGGAGCGCGTAACGGTTCTCAATCAAACGCCTTCGGCCTTTGGGCAGCTGGTCCACGCCGTGGAGCAGGAAGATAGGAACGAGGAGGGCGGCGCTGGCCTGTCCCTTCGCCAGGTGATCTTTGGCGGCGAGGCGCTGGAGCCCGAGAGCCTGCGGCCCTGGTTCGACCGCTTCGGTGACCAGAGCCCCCAACTCGTCAACATGTACGGCATCACCGAGACCACGGTGCATGTGACGTACCGGGAGATCACGCGGAAGGATCTGGAGGGCGGACGCAGCCCCGTGGGCGTGGCGATTCCGGACCTGGGCCTGTATGTGCTGGACGGCAGCCTGAACCTGCTGCCGCAGGGCGTGGCGGGAGAGTTGTATGTGGCGGGCGAGGGCTTGGCACGGGGCTATCTCAACAGGCAAGGACTGACGGCAGAGCGCTTCATTGCCAACCCGTTCAGCGAGACGGGCGAACGCCTGTATCGCACGGGCGACCTGGTGCGCTGGAGTGCACAGGGCGAACTCGAATACCTGGGCCGTGCCGACCAGCAGGTCAAGATCCGGGGCTTCCGCATCGAGCTGGGCGAGGTGCAGTCGCAACTGCTGGCCCAGCCTGAAGTGCGCGAGGCCGTGGTGCTGGCCAGGGAGGGGGCGGGCGGCGCCAGACTGATCGCCTATGTGTCGCTGAATGCAGAAATCGCAGAGGGTCTGCTCAAGGGACGACTGGGCGAGGTGCTGCCCGATTACATGGTGCCTTCGGCCATCGTCGTGCTCGATGCCCTGCCGCTGACGGCCAACGGCAAGGTGGACCGCAAGGCCCTGCCCGAGCCTGAGATGGCGAGTGCGCAGGAATACGAGGCACCGCAAGGTGAACTCGAAGAAACGCTGGCGAAGATCTGGGCCGAGGTGCTGGGCGTGGATCGCGTGGGCCGGCAGGACGGCTTCTTCGAGTTGGGCGGGCATTCGCTGCTCGCCCTGGGCCTGCTGGAGCGCGTGCGCGCCCAGGGCCTGCGCGTGCAGGTGCGCACGCTGTTCCAGCACCCGAGGCTGGCGGAGTTTGCGCAGGCGGTGCGGCAGGAGCAGCAGGGTGAGCAAGGGGAGCAGGTAGCCGGCGAGATCGATGTGCCGCCCAACGGCATCCCCGAAGGCTGCACGGCGATCACGCCGGACATGCTGACCCTGGTGGCGCTGGATGAGGATGAGATTGCACGCATTGCCGCTGCGGTGCCCGGTGGCGCAGCCAACATCCAGGACATCTACCCGCTGGCGCCGCTGCAGGAGGGGATTTTGTTCCACCACCTGCTGCAGTCCGAGGGCGATGCCTATGTCACCTCGCACACGCTGAGCTTCGACTCGCGCGAGCGGCTGCAGCGGTTTGCCGAGAGCTTTGACCAGGTGGTCGCGCGCCATGACATCCTGCGCACGGCCGTGTTCTGGGAGGGCCTGGCGACGCCCGTGCAGGTCGTCTGCCGGCAGGCCCGCCTGCCGCTGTCCTGGCTGGAGGGCGGCACGGCGGCATCATCGCAGGACGCGCAGGACGCGCTGGCCCGGCTGGCCGCCTGCGCACAGGGCTACCGCATCGACCTGCGCAAGGCGCCGCTGATCCACCTGGTGGCAGCGCACGACGCGCCGGGCCAGCGCTGGCTGCTGCAGATCCTGGCCCACCACATGGTGGACGACAACACCACGCTCAAGCAGGTGATTGGTGAGATCGCGCTGATCCAGCAGGGCCGCTCCAGCGCGCTGCCCCGGCCGCTGCCGTTCCGCCGGTTTGTGGCCCAGGCGCGCTCGGGCGAGGGCACGGCCGGGCATGAGGCGTTCTTTCGCACCATGCTGGGCGATGTGCAGGAGCCCACGGCGCCATTCGGGCTGCTCGATGTCCAGGGCGACGGAGCGCGCACGAACGAGGTGCGGCAGGTGCTTGACGGCGGCCTTGCCGCCCGGTTGCGGCAGCAGTCCAGGCGCCACGGCGTCAGCGCCGCCGCGCTGTTCCACCTGGCCTGGGCCCTGGTGCTGGCCAGGACCAGTGGCAGGGACGACGTGGTGTTCGGCACCGTGCTGTTTGGCCGCATGCAGGCGCAGCAGGGCGCGGCCCGCGCGCTGGGCATGTTCATCAATACGCTGCCGCTGCGCGTTCGCCTGGCCGGTTGTTGCGTGGCCCAGGCCCTGCGCCAGACCCAGGCCGCGCTGACGGACCTGCTGCACCACGAGCATGCCAGCCTGTCGATGGCCCAGGCCTGCAGCGGCCTGGCCGGCGGGGCGCCGCTGTTCACGGCCCTGCTCAACTACCGGCACACGGCGCTGCAGGACGCGGACGCTGGCGATGCCTGGACCGGCGTGCAGATACTGCAAAGCCACGAGCGCACCAACTTCCCGTTCGGCCTGTCGGTCAACGACACGGGCGAGGGCTTCACGCTGATCGCGCATGTGATCGATGCGGTGAATGCCCACAGCATGTGCGGCTACATGCACGAGGCGCTGGACGGCCTGGCCGATGCCCTGGCGCGCGACCCCGGCCAGCCCGTGACCGCGATTGCGGTGCTGCCCACGCATGAACGGGACAGGCTGCTGCAGTGGAGCCTCAATGGCAAGTCCCATCCCGAGGCCCTGCCCGTGCACCGGGAATTCGAGGCCCGCGTGCGGGAGCAGCCCGATGCCGTCTGCCTGGTCCATGGCGACGAGGCGCTGACCTCGGCCCGGCTCAACGCCCGTGCCAACCGGCTGGCCCACCGGCTGATGGCCCTGGGCGTGGGGCCGGATGTGCGCGTGGGCGTTGCGCTGGAGCGCTCGGTGGACATGGTGGCGGGACTGCTGGCGGTGCTCAAGGCCGGTGGCGCCTACGTGCCGCTGGACATGGAGTACCCGGTGGATCGCCTGGCCTACATTGCCCAGGACAGCGGCATTGCCCTGCTGCTGACCGAGCGCAAGGCACGCGAGCGCCTGCCGTTCGCGCAGGCGCTGAACGTGGTCGAGCTCGACGGCCTGGACCTGGACGCGGGGCCTGACCACAATCCCGGCGTGGCGGTCCATGGCGACCATCTGGCCTATGTGATCTACACATCGGGCTCCACCGGCCGGCCCAAGGGGGCGGCCAACCGGCATGCCGCGCTGTCCAATTGCATGGCCTGGATGCAGGACCACTACCGGCTCACGCGGGCCGACGCGGTGCTGCACAAGGCGGCCTTCGGCTTCGATGTCTCGGCCTGGGAAATCTTCTGGCCGCTGACGGCGGGCGTGCGCCTGGTGGTGGCCCGGCCCGGCGACCACCGCGATCCCGAGCGCATCGTCGCGCTGATCCGCCGCCACCAGATCACCACGCTGAACTTCGTGCCGGCCATGCTGCAGGCGTTTCTGGCCCATGAAGGCATCGAGGAGGAGACCCGCCTGCGCTATGTGATCTGCGGCGGCGAGGCCATGCCGGCCGAGACACAGCGCGAGGCCCTGCGCCGCCTGCACGGCGTCAGCCTGCAAAACCTCTACGGCCCGACCGAGGCCGCCATCCACGTGACGCACTGGACCTGCCGCGACGACGGCCGCAGCCCGGTCCCCATCGGGCGCCCCGTCAGCGCGACCAAGGCCCTGGTGCTGGGCCAGGATCTGGGACTGGTTCCCGCAGGCGTGGCCGGCGAACTCTATCTGGGCGGGCAGGCGCTGGCGCAGGGTTACCTGGGCCGGCCCGGCCTGAGCGCCGAGCGCTTCGTCGCCGACCCGTTCGACCAGGGCGGCGGCCGCCTGTACCGCACGGGCGACCTGGTGCGCTGGAACGATGAAGGCCAGCTGGAGTACCTGGGGCGCCTGGACCACCAGGTGAAGATCCGGGGCTTTCGCATCGAGCTGGGCGAGATCGAGGCCCGGCTGCTGGCCCAGCCCCAGGTGCGGGAGTCCGTGGTCGTGGCCCGCAAGGGCCCGGCGGGCATGCACCTGGCAGCCTATGTCTCGGCGCATGAAGGGCAGCAGGTCACGGCGGCCGAACTGCGCGAGCGCCTGGCCCTTGAACTGCCGGACTACATGGTGCCGGCCGCCATCATGGCGCTGGACCGCCTTCCCCTGAATGCCAACGGCAAGGTGGACAGGGCCGCCTTGCCCGAGCCTGAACTGCTGGCCAGCCTGTACTACGAGGCGCCCGTGGGCGACGGCGAGCAGCGTCTGGCCGCACTCTGGAGCGAGGTGCTGGGCGTGGAGCGCGTGGGGCGCCAGGACCATTTCTTTGAGCTGGGCGGGCACTCGCTGCTGGCCCTGAAGCTGCTGGAGCGCATGCGCGCCCAGGGCTGGGTGACGCAGGTGCGCACGCTGTTCCAGCACCCCCGGCTGGCGGATCTGGCGCTGGCGCTGCGCCGCGAGCAGGGCCTGCCCCGGCATGAGGTGCAGGTGCCGCCCAATGGCATCCCCGAAGGCTGCACGGCCATCACGCCCGCCATGCTGACGCTGGTGGCACTGGACGCGCAGGAGATTGCACGGGTTGAGGCCGCCGTGCCCGGTGGCGCGGCCAACATCCAGGACATCTATCCGCTGGCGCCGCTGCAGGAAGGCATTCTGTTCCACCACACCCTGCACCAGCAGGGCGACGCCTACGCCACGCCCACGCTGCTGGGCTTCGACACGCGCGAGCGGCTGCTGGGCTTTGTGGCCCACCTGAACCGGGTCATCGCACGCCACGACATCCTGCGTACGGCCGTGCTGTGGGAGGGGTTGGCCGAGCCCGTGCAGGTGGTCTGGCGGCAGGCACAGGTGCTGGTCGATTGGCTGGAGCCTGGTGAAAGCGAGGGCGAAGGCGATGTGGCCGCCGCACTGCAGCAGCGCCTGGACCCGCGCGTGCAGCGCATCGATGTGCGCCGTGCGCCCATGATCCGCGCCTTGGCGGCGCAGGATGCGCCCAACGGGCGCTGGCTGCTGCAGCTGCTGACCCACCACCTAGTGCTGGACCACACGACGCTGGAGCGCATCGTCGAGGAGATCGCGCTGATGGCCCAGGGCCGCGAGGCGGAGTTGCCGAGGCCTTTGCCGTTCAGGCGCTTCGTGGCCCAGGCCCGGCTGGGCGTGAGCACCAGCGAGCATGAGGACTTCTTCCGCGCCATGCTCGGCGATGTGGATGAGCCCACGGCGCCGTTTGGCCTGCTGGATGTGCAGGGAGACGGCAGTGCGGTGGAGGAGGCCAGGCTTGCGCTGGATGCACCGC